>WAPY01000016.1 GCA_015520525.1 Candidatus Woesearchaeota archaeon | reverse complement strand
CAATATTGCTCATTAAGTTTTGGAAGTAATCAATTGCATTCTTTGAATATTTCTTCATTTTATCCGTAGCATTATTTATTTCATTGGAATTGTTTCCTGCTTTTCCACATTCTTCCAACGCAGAGTATAAACCTTCATCAATCTCATGGATTCCTTCAACAGCTTTTTTAAATAATTTTAATCTTTTTCTCCTTTCCTCTTCAGTTTCATGAGTAAATTTTACAGGAAAGGTAGTTGGTCCTAAATAACCAGGATGATGACCAGTAACATAACTTAATATACTGTCAGAAACCTCTTTAAAACCAAAGTCTTCATTTTTTTCAAGTATCTCATCCAAACTTCTTTTATCACTTATTTTATACATATCCTTCGGATTTTTATTATTCATATTAATCGCCTCGTATATTATGTTATAAACTTTTATTCTTACTTATGTTAAAAGATTATAAATTTTTTCATTTTTTCTGAGTGCTTAAACTTAATGTTGTTAACAACAAAAGGAATAAAAATAAACAGCTCTCTTAATAAGAATATGATAACTTATAAAGTGAAAATATTCGGGAGAGTTCAAGGTGTTGGTTTCAGGTGGTTTCTCAGAATGAAAGCTAAAGAATTGGGAATTAGAGGATACGCAGAGAACTTGCCGGACGGCACGGTTGAGGTTGTTGCTCAAGCCGATGAAAAAGATGAATCTTTACTGAAAAGATTCTTGGAAGAATGCAAGAAAGGTCCCTTCTTAGCAAGAGTTGATAAAGTAATTTTTGAGAAAGTCAGAGATACTGCTGTTTTTGGAGGCTTTCAAATTAAGTAATTGGCTCAGTTGAAGGTAAAAGAGACAAGAATCTTAAAGAAAACTTTTTATACATAGGAAAACATCTTCATTTAGGTGATTTTATGCTTGAAATAAATTTCGTTGTTGAGAATCCTGATGCTGTCAAAGCTGACCTCAAGAAGAGGGGGATGCTTGATAAGATAAAATGGGTTGATGAGTTAATACAGCTCAATAAGGAACAAAAGAGTTTGAAGACAGAATTAGACAACCTTAGGCATAAGAGAAATGAGTTGTCAGAGAGTATAAACAAAAACAAAAGAGAAGGAAAAGATATCTCAGAGCTTGTCAAAGAGGCTTCGCAACTGCCGAAGAAAATAAAGCAGTTGGAACAAGAATACAAGGACAAGATTGACAAAATAAGATTCTACCTTATGAGAATACCAAACATACTTGACGAATCAGTTCCTATAGGAAAAGATGATTCTGAGAATGTTGAGATAAAAAGAGTGGGAGAACCAAAGAAATTTGATTTTGAACTTAAACCACACGGTGTTCTTGCTGAAGAGCTAGGAATAGCAGATTTTAAAAGGGCGGCGAAGGTTGTTGGCTCAGGATTCGTATACCTAAAAAATGAACTGGCTATGCTTGACATGGCTCTTCAAAGATTCGCCATTGATTACTTAATGAGCAAAGGATTTACACTCGTTGAACCCCCCTTCATGCTCGGCAGAAAGGCGTATGAAGGAGTGACAAGCCTTGACGATTTTGAAAATGTTATGTACAAGATAGAGGGAGAAGATAAGTATATGATAGCAACAGCTGAGCATCCCTTAGTTTCAATGTTTATGAATGAAGTTATAAACGAGGAAGACCTGCCCATAAAATTGGTGGGAATAAGCCCATGTTTCAGAAGAGAAATAGGCAGTCATGGTGTAGATACAAAGGGATTGTTCAGAATGCATCAGTTCAATAAGGTTGAGCAGGTGGTTTTCTCAACTCCAGAGCAGAGCAACAAAATATTTGATGAGATTCAAAAGAACACAGAAGGGATGTTCGCAAAACTCGGTATACCTTACAGAGTTGTCAATATATGCACGGGCGATATGGGAATAGTCGCGTCAAAGAAGCATGATATTGAAGCATGGTTCCCAAGGGAAGAGAAATACAAAGAAGTAGCAAGTTGTTCAAACTGCAAGTCATACCAAGCAGTGCGATTGAACATAAAAGTCAAAAGGAAGGATGGAACAAAGGAATACCTGCACACGCTGAACAACACAGGAATAGCAACATCGAGGGCGATGAGAGCAATACTTGAGAACTATCAAAATAGAGATGGGTCAGTTGATATACCCGAAGTCCTCTGGCCGTACATGAACGGAATAAAAAGGATAAAGAGGTAAAAATGAAGAATCAAAAATTTCTCAACAGCGAGCCTGAACAATTTGGGCTGGACTCCGACGATTTAGAAGCTTTCTTAATGCTTGTTGTGGAGCCTTACCTTTCGGAAGATAATGAGGTGCTTTACAGATTTAAAGCTTCATAAAATGAACTTCAAGGATATGCTAAAGGACAATGAAACAGTGTTCAAAGACCCTGTTGCTTTAGACTACGATTATATACCAAAAGTGGTTCCATACAGAGAAGCAGAGGAAAGAGAGATTATCCTATCAATAAAACCTCTTCTTCAAAGAAGAAACGGGAAGAATATTTTTATCTATGGAAAACCCGGCATCGGAAAAACTTTGATATGTAAGAGTGTTATTAAAGAGCTTGAAGAAACAACTGACGAAGTAATTCCCTTTTATATTAACTGCTGGAAGAAAAATTCAACATACAAAATTGCAATGCAACTTGCTGAAGATCTGAATTTGCCATTTGTTCAAACTAAAAAAACAGACGAACTTCTTGATTTGGTAAAGAGAGAAATCAACAAGAGTTCAGCAGTGTTCATATTTGACGAGGCGGATAAAATTGAAGATTACTCATTTTTATACTTTGTTCTTGAGGAAATATACAGAAAAACAATTATAATCATATCAAACACGAGAGAATGGCTCGTTACATTAGATGACAGAATAAGGTCAAGATTGCTGCCTCAAACAATAGAATTCAAACCATACACAAAAAAAGAAGTTGAGGGCATACTCAAAGAAAGAATAAAATACGCCTTCGTTGAAGGAGCATTGACAGAGGAAGCTTTTGATCTAATTGTGGACAAAACATACGAAGCTGAAGATATTAGAGTTGGATTATTCCTTCTTAAAGAAGCCGGGAACAACGCAGAGCTCAGAGCCTCAAAGAAAATAGAAAAGGAAGACGCAGTAAAAGCAATAAGGCAGTTGAACACATTCTCAATAAAAAGCAGCGAATCCTTAGACGATGAGACAAGAAGGATATTGAAGATTTGCAAGGAAAACTCAGGGAAGAAAATAGGAGAACTTTACAAAATATACACTTCAGAAGGAGGAACAGCAGTTTACAAAACATTCCAAAGAAAGATATCAAAACTGGAAAAAGCAGGTTTCTTGAAGCTTAAAAAACTCATAGGCGGTTCTGAAGGGACAACAACAATAGTCAATTACGCTTATAAAGATTTGAATTCTTTCGTGAATTAAATCATTAAAATTTGTTCGTTTTGGTTGGACCAAAAAGCTTATATATCTAATCAGATATATCTAAATAGATATGATAAAGGGATATTTAAAATATGCAATATTGGAAATACTCTCTAAGAGAGAAGCATCAGGGTATGATATTATAAAAATTGTGTATGAAAAGACAGGCATAATAAAACCATCCGCTGGTGCTGTTTATCCAACCTTAAACTCACTGAGAGAAGAAGGTTTGATTTCATACAGGAAAGAAGGCAGAAGAAAAGTTTATTATTTGACGAAGAAGGGAAAACAATTTGCTGGAGACATAAACAGGAAAAAAAGAACATTCTACACGAAAGTTGTGAAGAAGCTTAAATTAACAGACCCATCCAACAGTATGCTGAAGGTGTTGGATTATGTTGAAAAGAATAATGAGTTCGCTAAATTTCTTCCAAAAATAATCAATTTATGTTCGGCAGTTTACAAATTATCTTTCAAGAACAAAGATGATGCGGAAAAACTTAACAGAATCAAGAGCAAATTAACACTCGCACTTAAAGAGCTTAAAGAAGAAATAAAATGAGCAAGACAATAGTTGAATTGGATAATGTAACCAAAACTTATGACCTTGGAAAAGTTAAAGTTAAAGCTTTAAGAGGGATTAATCTGAAGGTTAAGCAGGGTGAATTCCTCATCATAATGGGAGCGAGTGGTTCAGGAAAATCAACATGTATGAATATGATAGGCTGTCTGGATGTACCAACCTCCGGCAGGGTTCTTTTGGATGGAATAAACATATCAACCTTGAGCGAGTCAAAACTTGCTTTGATAAGAGGGAGAAAAATAGGTTTTGTATTTCAGCAGTTTAATCTCATACCTTCAATGACAGCTCTAGAGAATGTTGAGCTTCCTATGATTTTTCAAGGAGTGGATAAAAAGACAAGACGAGAAAGGGCAACAAAACTTTTGAATCAAGTTGGACTGGGTAGGAGATTAGAGCATAAACCAAACGAACTCTCTGGAGGAGAAAGGCAGAGAGTTGCAATAGCAAGAGCTTTGGCAAACAACCCAAGTTTGATACTTGCAGATGAGCCAACGGGCAACCTCGACTCAAAAGCAGGCAGAGAAGTAATGAAAATACTTACAGACCTTCATAAAGAGGGAAAAACAGTCGTTATGGTTACTCACGATCCATCCTTAATTAACTATGCGGATAGAATAGTTCACATAAAAGATGGGATCATACTAAAAGACAATAAAAGGAGGAAGTAAAATGAACAAGAAAACAATCTTAATAATGTTGATAATGAGTTTGAGTTTAGTGCTGCTATTTTTGCAGGGAGTTCAAGCGGTGATGCCAACACAGGGACACAACATTCAGATCTCACTGGTTAATCAGAATCCGGACCCTGTACAGCCAGGTAGTTATGCGGATGTTAAGTTTGGTATAACAAACTATGGAATGTCATCAGTAGACACTTTTTACATAAAAGCAGATAATAACTACCCCTTTACTGTGGTGGGTGAAGACAGTAAGCAAATATCAGGGCTTGCATCTGTGCAGACAGACTCAAACATGCAGATAGTCCACTTTTTAATTCAAGTTAACAAAGATGCCTATCCTGGAAAAGTTCCATTAACTATAGAATACTCAACAGACAAAAAGTCGTGGATAAAAGAAACCTTTTACATAAGCATAGGATCTTCTGGAGATAAGGTTCTCATTGGATCAGCTAAAACAACTCCTGAAGTGGTACAGCCAGGTGAGAAGGTAATGATATCTATAAATTTAACAAATTATGGAAACTCACTCATTAAAGATGTTCATCTTAATATGGACTTAAGCAGTCTTCAAGGAGTATTCGCACCGGTTAATACACCAACAAATAAAGAGATTTCCTTTATAAGTCCAAAACAGAGTATTGAATCAAACTTCATGTTGATATTATCACCCAATGCAAAGTCAGGAGTTTATTCATTGCCTATGAGTATAAGCTATAAAGATTCAGAAGGAAGACTCCATGAAGTTCATGATTTAGTAGGAGTCATTGTTGGAGGAAAGCCCAGCATAACAATGCAATTAATTGATACTCCCGAGTTTATTGTGGGAAGAAAAGGAGAGTTAACATTTAAAGTTATAAACAGCGGAATATTAGACTCAAAGTTTGTCAAGGTGACCTTGCCAAAACCTAAAGGATTAGAAATAGAATCTCCTGAATCGCAGTATGTGGGAGATATAGATTCTGATGATTATGAAACAGTCACTTATGATATAAAACCAGAAGAGCAAGGTAATATAAACATCCCTGTAAAAATAACTGCCTATGATGCATTAGGCAATGAATACAATTATACAAATAACATTAACATAAGAGTTTACTCTGAAGAAGAGGCAAGAAAATTAGGCTTGATTAAAACAAACAACTTTGTGGCAGTATCTATAATAATCTTGGTTGTCCTAGCAGCGTATTTTGTTTACAAGAAAGTAAGAAAGCACTAAAATGATCCTTGATTATTTTAATATTATTTTAAATGATTTAAAGCATAAAAGATTAAGGTCATGGTTGACAATAATAGGAATTATAATCTCCATAGCGTCCATAGTCTCGCTTATAAGTTTGGCTCAAGGATTTAAGGCAGGAGTCAACAAACAGTTTGAAAATATGGGCTCTGATAAAATAACAATAGCTCCAAAGATATTTGTGGGTTCAAGCCCTTTGACAAAAATAGACTTAGAAAAAGTGAAGCAGGTAAATGGAGTAAAATCTGCTTCTGGAATAATCTACAAAATAGCTCCTCTAACATTCAGCAATCAAAGAAAGTACGCCTACCTCACAGGACTGCCGTTGGATAAAGAATCAAAGGAACTGTTTGAGTCCATGAAATCCTTCAAAATTGTGGAAGGAAGAGATTTAAAGCCTGGAGACAAGTATAAAATCCTGCTCGGCTCATACGCAGCAGATGGGCTGTTCGACAAGAGAATAAAAGTTGGCGACTCTGTAACATTGTTAGGCAAGAAATTCAGAGTTGTTGGAATTGTAGGTTCTTTTGGAGATAGAGAAGATGACAGTGCAGTTTATGTACCTGTGACAATAGCGAGAAATTTACTTAATGAACCGAACGCTGAGGATCTTATCTTTGTCCAAGTTGATAAAGGCAGCGAGCCTGAAGTTGTTGCTAAAAGTATAGAGAAAAAATTGGACAATCTTTACGGAGTAACTGATAAAACAGAACCTTTTCTCGTTCTTACGAATGAAGATTTGTCAAAGAGAATCAACGATCTGCTAATTGTTGTTCAGGTTATATTTTTAGGAATAGCTTTCATAAGTATACTTGTTGGAGGAGTTGGAATAACGACGACAATGTATACATCAGTGGTTGAAAAGACGAAGGAGATAGGAATAATGAAAGCTGTTGGTGCAAGAAACTCAGATATTTTAGCAATATTCCTCGCTGAATCATCCTTGATAAGCCTCATTGGAGGAATAATAGGTTTGGGTATAGGGGTTGTGCTGGCAAAACTCGTTCAAATAATTTCTGTAAGAGCTATGGCAACCTCATTGATTCAAGTATATTTAACCTGGCAGCTTCTTCTTGGAGTTCTTGTATTCTCTTTGTTCATAGGATTATTATCCGGCTTATCACCTGCAATAAAAGCATCAAAGATGACGCCTGTAAAAGCTTTGAGGTTTAGCATGTAAAATGAAAAATTATATGGTCTTTGTTATAAGGAGATTATTCTCAGAAAAAACAAGAGTGTCATTAACACTCTTAGGAATAATTATAGGAATTACAGCAGTTGTTTCTTTAATAAGCTTGTCATTGGGAGTTCAAGATGCAATGAACTCTCAATTTGAAAAACTTGGGACAAATAGAATAATGATACTTCCAGGAGGAGCGTCATCCTTTATGCAGGCGTCTATGAGTGCCCAGCAACTCACAGATAAAGATGTGAAAGCTCTTAATGGACTTGGAGGAATAAAATACATAGAACCAGTTTTATCCAGGCCAGCAATTGCATCCTTCAGGGGAAAAACTTCTCAAGTGTTTTTATTTGGCTCAGACACTGATGAAAAATCATTGGAGCAGCTTAAGAATACGAATATATTCTCCATTAAGACCGGGAGAGAACTTAAGTCAAATGAGAAGGGAGAAGCGGTTCTCGGCTCTTATGTGGCGAGTAAAATGTTTGATGAAGTAAAGGTTGGAGATAAAATAAACATAAACGGCAAGACTTTTAAGGTTGTGGGAATTCAAAACGGTGTTGGGTCGCAAGTCTATGACAACATGGTGAGAATATCAAGAAAAGATTTTAATAATTTGTTCAACATAAAAAAAGATGTTGTTTCTGGTATAATTGTCTGGGCTGACAAGGGAGAAGATTTGAATACTTTGAAATCTGAAATAGAAGATAAGCTCAGAAGAGAGAGACATGTTAAAAGAGGCAATGAAGATTTTAATGTTCAAACTTCAGAGCAGCTGATAGGTTCTTTCAGAAACATACTTTTAATTGTGCAGATTCTCCTCATAGGAGTTGGCTCAATAAGCTTAATCGTTGGCGGCATAAACATAATGAACTCAATGTACACATCAGTGCTTCAAAGAACAAAAGAAATCGGAATAATGAAAGCAATAGGAGCGAAGAATTCAGACATAATTCTAATTTTTCTTATAGAAGCAGGGTTGCTTGGATTGGTTGGAGGACTTGTTGGCACATTCTTGGGGTTCTTAATAAGCAAGTCAGCACAAATTGTTGTGTTCAAAATTTTGGGCTCAAATCTTCTGATAATTAATTTTAATCTTATCTTAACAATATCAGCGCTGGCGTTCTCATTCTTCATAGGAATATTGTCCGGGATTGCTCCTGCAATGCAGGCTTCAAGGTTAAAACCCGCTGAGACATTAAGATATGAATAAGTATTAGAACTTAAAACAACAATTTTTAAAAAGGGGCAATCAAACCCTGATGTGATGAGTAAGAAGATAAAGCCTTTGATATCCTTTTTAATAGGCACAATCATTACAATAATACTGGCTTATTATGTTGGGCTTGGAAAAATAATAAACATATTCTTACATGTTAAATTAATATACATAATTTTCTTCACAATAACTTCAATAGTTATTATGTTTCTTAGAGTTATTAAGTGGAGGCTCATACTTGAATCTCATGATATTGATATTCCCATGCTTGACTTGTTCATGTACAGACTTGCCGGCTTTGCAGTAAGCTACTTGACGCCAAGCGCTCATATAGGAGGAGAACCTGTAAGGGCGTATTTTGTTTCAAAAAAAGCAAAGGTTGACTTCAACAAGGCGTTCTCCTCTGTAATAATAGATAAAGCCATAGAATTAACTCTCGATGGCTTCTTTACAGTTGTGTTCACATTGATTGTGCTGGCATTCTTCAAAATTCCTCTTGCAATAAAATTGTTCTTTTACTTCAATCTCATCCTAATCACATTCTTAATATTGCTCTTCTATGTGAGAACAATAAACGGCAAAGGATTCTTTACATTCTTCTTCACAACATTGAAACTTGGCAGGATAAAGTTCTTGAAAAAATATGAGAAGAAAGTCAAGAAGATAGATAAAACAATCACAGAATTATTCTACTACTCAAAGTATTATCTTCACCTTGCATTTTTGATGCACTTCTTGGCTTGGATACTCTCTTTAGTCGAGTTTCAGCTTATACTCATGATGTTTGGTTTTAGAATATCATGGATAAATGCTTTCATGGTGTATGCGGGAGTTGGGCTCGCATACTTAATACCAATACCAGGAGCATTGGGAATCTTGGAAGTAATACAGTCCTTCGTTGCTCAGATTACAAAACTGCCGATTCAAACAAGCTTCGCAGTGAGCTTTGTTGTCAGAGCAAGAGATGGAATATGGACAATAATAGGAGTTTTATACTTGTATTTTAAAGGAGTTAACTTCAACAACTTGAACATAAAAAAATTGAAATTGAAAAACAATGAAAAATAAGGAAACATTCGGGCTCTGCCTCAGTGGAGGAGGAGCTAGAGGAGCATCCCACATAGGAATAATAAAAGAGCTTGAGAAACACATAAAAATAACTCACTTTTGCGGAGTCAGTGCAGGCGCCATAGTCGCTGTATCCTATGCATCAGGCAACTTGAATAAACTTGAAAGAAAAGTCAATAAAATAAATGGGAGAAATGTCAATCAATTCTTCAAATTCGCAAGGAGCATAGAAGGATTATTCTCGAGCGAAAGCATAGAAGCTTTTGTTGAAAATATAGTTGGAGATATAAAATTGCAAGATTTAAAAACTCCCGTCGTGGTTGCTGCTTCAGACATAAAACACGGAAAATTGGTTTATTTTAAGAGAGGGAAAGCAGCCAAAGTAACCGCAGCCAGTTCAGCAGTGCCAGGACTCTTCACGCCTGTGAGAATATCAAACATGATACTTGTTGATGGAGGATTATACAACAACATGCCGTCAAAAGTTCTGAAGGGGAAAGTAGATCACATCATATCTGTGAATGTGGGCTTGTCTGGAGAGTTGATAAGAGCAGAAAGCAAGTTCATAAAACGACTTGAGGCGCTTAAAGAGTTGAGAAAAGACTTGAAAGAAATAAAAGAGCTCGTCCCAAAAAATAAAGCAGACAGAAAGGCAAGAAATTCTAAAAGGATAATTGAACGCATAAAAAAACTCAGAACTAAATTTGATGAGGACAAAGAAACGAGGAAACTCATCTATAACTCCGTAGTAACCTTCTTGTCAGATTTTGTTAATCCAAACCCTGATTTTGCCGATGGAACAGACTACCTAATAAATGTCCACACAAAAGTGAGCCACCTTGACTTTGGACACGCTAAACTTGCAATAGAGGACGGCAGAAAAGCAGCGAGAAAATTTTTAAAAGAGAACAACTTCTTATAAGCATGGACTTAAAGAAGATAAGAGTGAAGCCGTTGGCGTTTGATTCATTCTCAGTCAGGAGCATGAGCACAGCAGTTTCTATCAGAAAAGAACAGGTTCTAATAGACCCAGGGGTTGCTTTAGGCCCAATACGATTTGGACTCCCACCGTCGAAAGAAGAAGAGAAAGCTTTTGAGGAGAGCAGGGAACGAATAATAAACGAAGCATTGAAGTCAAAAATAATTGTGATATCCCATTATCACTATGATCATTACCCCTTTCCAGACGATGAAGAAATGAACAAAATTTTTAGGAATAAGATACTCATTGCGAAGGACAAAATAAAAATAAATAAATCACAAACAGCAAGAGAAAGATTATTTGAGAAAAAAGTCAAAGAGGAGGTTGAAGAATTCAACTTCGCAGATGGAAGAACCTTTCATTACACTTCGTTTGACATTAAGATTTCTGAGCCAGTTCCTCACGGACCGGACAACACAAAATTGGGCTTTGTAATAATGACAAAAATTATGAAAGGAAGTGAAAGCATTCTTCATGCTTCGGATGTTCAAGGACCGATAAGCGGAAGAACAGCTGATTTAATCATACAAGAGAATCCAACTTTTCTAATAATTGATGGACCACCGACATATCTAATGGGCTACAGAATGCCGTGGACGTTCATCAAAACAGCTGAAGAGAATTTTCTGAGGATAATTAAAAAAACAGGAATAAAAAGGATAATATTAGACCATCATCTCTTAAGGGATTTGAATTATAAAAAGCACTTCGATGTGTATGAGAAATCTAAAGAATTAGGCTGTAAAGTTGAGACAGCTGCAGAATTCTTAGGACTTAAGAATAAGCAGTTGGAAGCTCATAGAAAAGAATTAAGCAGAATGAATTAATCACTCACCACTCTTCATATATTAAATGCTCCCTCAACCTGTTGAAGACAAGCTTTGACCTATCCTTCTCAACTGGCATGACAACTGGGAACACAGAATCAAACAAATGCCCTTTAAGGAAAAAATAATCCTTCTCTTTGCTATTAAGAACATAAAACCTTGTGAAGTAAGACCACCTATAAGGAATGATACCGCAGGTAATACCCTTCTTGGTTATGACAAACCTCGACTTTAAATTATGCTGGGGAAATATATAAGCGTAAGCGAAGAAGAGGATAGTTACCAAACTAAGAACTGCAAAAACCAACGGGGAAATAAGAAGAAGGTCCATCATGACATAGTATAAAAACAGGATTAAGATTAGTATGAATAAAAAAGCGTCCTTTCTGAATTTAAGAATATCCTTAGCATAGCATTCAACAACTATCTTGTTGCGCCTCTCATGCTTATTCTTGAGCATAAAACCACCTTGTAAAGAGTATTTATAAAAAATTGTTTACATCATTAAGTAATAAATGGAAAAATCGGCTTTTCTCAGCGTTGAAAAAATAGTTAATTTTATAAATAAACTTTTAACAATTCCTCTTATGAAAACTGCCCACTTAACAAATGAAGTTAAGAATAGGTCTTAATCTAGTTCTCGGCAGTTTAATCTTTGGTGTTTAAAATGAAATATGTTAAGGAATTGAAATGGAAGCCTGGAATGAATGTTAAAGAGCTCGTTGATAAACTTGGTAGTATTGGTTTTCAAGGAGTCCAACTCAAAAGAGCCGCAGACACAGTTGTTGATATGAAGAAAGTTGGTGCTAAAGTTTACTTCACATTCACATCAAACATGGTAACTTCAGGTCTCAGAGGGTTGTTCGCCCAAATAATATCCCTCGGTTTAGTTGATGTCATAGTTACAACAGTTGGGGGAATAGAAGAGGACATAATGAGAGCCAAAGGGGAAAAGTTCATAGTTGGAAGCTTCAATCCTGACGATGTGGAGCTTTATGAGAAAGGCTACAACAGAGTAGGAAATTTATGCATAACAACAGAAAGCTACGAAAACTTTGAGGACACAGCGCAGTCAATGATAAGAAAATTGTATGAGAAGAAAAAAGTCTGGCCCACATCCGAACTTCTCAAAGAGATAGGCTTGATGCTTGACGACGAAAATTCTATACTCTACCAAGCGGCGAAGCATAATGTTCCCATATTCTGCCCCGCAATAACTGACGGGGCGTTGGGCTTCCACCTTTTCTTGTTCAAACAAAAACATAAAGATTTCATGATAGATGTTGTTCAAGACTTCGCAAACATACTTTTCTCGTCAAGCCAAGATGAGAAGAAGGGAGTTCTATGCTTGGGAGGAGGAGTCTCAAAACATCATGCAATCTTCTCATGCCTGCTTAATGGAGGAGCTGATTACGCTGTTTATATGACAACAGCAAGCCACACATCAGGAAGTATGAGCGGAGCAACAACTAACGAAGCAAAAAGCTGGGGGAAGGTAAGAGACGATGCAAATATAGCAACTGTGATAGGAGATGTTACGATAACATTCCCTTTAATGATATTCAATGTTCTCGAAAGATTGAACGAGGAGGGCTTAATCCATGAGTGATACAAGGTTCTTAATAAGCAGGAAAAAAACAATAGAGCAATACAATAAGTTGAAAAGTATAGCTGATGAAGTATCCTACAGTGTAAAAACAAATGTTGAAATAGCCAAGATTCTTGAGGAGAACACCGATTCAAAGTTCAGTGTTCACTTCGTAAACCTGCTTAAGAAGATAAATGACAAAAGCAGAGCGACCTTTTTAGCTCAAGGCTGGGATGAGAGTTTAATCAGAACTTTGGCAAGCATGGGAGTAAAATCCTTTGTAGTTGACAATGAAGAAGATTTAAAGACTATGCTCAACTTTATAAAGAAGAATAATACAAAAATAAACCTCATGTTGAGGATGAGGTTGAAAGAGCATTCTATACACACAGGAAAACATTATGTTTTTGGAATGTACTCTGATGAAATAAACAAGTGGATACCAAAGCTTAGAGCCAATAAGAACATAAACAAGTTAGGCATACATTTCCACAGAAAAACACAGAACACAAATGAGTGGAGTTTGGTAGATGAAATATCAGAGTCTCTGAGCGAAGAAACAATGAACTCTTTGGACATGATAAATATAGGCGGTGGAATTCCCGTGAGGTATAAGAATTACTCGCTCAACCTTGTTAATTCTATATTCAAAAGAATAAAAGAATTTAGAAATTTTCTCCACGAGAGAAGTATAAAAATGATAATAGAGCCTGGAAGGTTCATAGCAGCCCCGCCCGTGATTTTAGAGACAAAAATAAAGCAAGTAATAGGGAAAACAATAATAGTTGATTGTTCAATATTCAACGCTGCAATGGATACATTTATAGCAGACACAAGGCTTTTGGTTGAAGGCGAGCTTGAGGATGGCAGTTTTGAAAATATGTATTTAATAAAAGGATGCACGCCTGACTCAAGAGACATATTAAGGTACAAGGTTTACCTAAAAAATCCTAAGAAAGGAGATTTTATAAGATTCATAAATGCAGGAGCCTACAATTTCTCAACAGACTTCTGCCTGCTGGAAAAACCCGAGAATAAAATTATAGATTAAAATGAAAATAATAAAAATACCATTGAACTGCGGAGCGTTATCCAAAAAGGAAGGCATTGAGAAAGCTCCTGATGAGATAATAAAAGAGTTCGACGAGCTGTTCCTCAATGAGAATTTTGAAGAACCTAAATTTTCTGTTGAAAGCGTAGAAATAAACAACTCAAATATAGATGAGGCTCACGAAAAAATCCTTGCTTACATGAAAAAAAGTTTTGACAATAAGAATAAAGAAAAGATATGCATTATTGGAGGAGACCACTCGTTGACATACTCAACGATAAAAGCTTATGAAATAAGCAGAAAAAGGAGCAAAGAAAAAACACTCTTTATAATATTCGACGCTCATCCCGACTTGGAGGACTCCGAGTATTCTCACGAGGACTATTTGAGAAACCTTATTAAGAATAGGATAATCTCAAGCAGAGATGTAATTCTTGTAGGATTAAGGAGCTTCTCAAAGAATGAAGTTGATTACTTAAAATCAAGCAGGATAAAATATTACTCAATGAAACAAATTATGAGTGAAGGAATAAAAGAGATTAAAGAGGAGTTGTTGAACCTGGCGAAAGACTACGATTCTTTGTATTTGTCTATTGATATTGACGCAGTTGACCCAGCATTCGCACCTGGAACAGGCTACATAGAACCTGGAGGACTCACGAGCAGAGAATTAATATTTCTTCTTCAATCATTGAGAGAAAAAACATCTGTTTTTGAAGTGGTTGAGGTGAATCCTTTGAGAGATGCGAACAGGCTGACGACCAAACTCGCCGCTAAAATAATATGGGAATTGTTTTAAGATAAAGCCCCCACTGGGATTCGAACCCAGGACCTGCTGCTCTCCTGTTCTTATTTAAATTACGAGGCAGCTGCTCTACCACTAAGCCATGGGGGCGCGCTTCGTTTTATCTGTTTATTTGCTCAAGCAACTCTTTTTTAGTCTTGAATTTTGATTGGCACTCGTTGCAGACAACATGAAGCTTTCCCTTTGAATCCTTTATAAAAGTTCCTCTGATTTTATTAAGCAATGAGACCTCAATTCTTCTCCCACAAATCTCACATTTCATTATAAACACCTCAAATACTGACTATATCAAGCTCATCGTTCTTATCCTGAGCGCTCGCCTTCTGGATGTTGTTGCTTTTAACCTCATCCTTTTGTGTTCTTGATAATTCGACGCACACCATAACATATGTTTTGTGGCTTTTATCAAATGAGGGAAGTTCCTCCTTGGCGCAGTCCAGTATGTAATCAAAGTTTGTCAAGTCGCAATACTTGCTGTCCTCTGACATAAGCCTCTTAAAAAGGTTGTGCGAGTATGCTTTAACAACTCCAATGGTCACACAGCCATTCACATTGTTTAAAAAAGCTTTCGTTTCTTTCTCAATAAGCTTCTTATTCTTTTTGTTGTTCATTATGTAAGCATCTGTGAGCAGGTCCGCCATACTTGTGCTGCCGACAGGAGTCTTCATATAGGACAGAAGGATAGTTCCTGCCCTTATATTCGCGCTCTCTTGAGATTCAGCTATGAAAGACTGAACATTTCCCCTGCCGAAGATCACTAAGGTGAAAAATAAAACAATCAGCACAGCTATATTTATTAAAACTATCGCATCGACGAATCCGGACATGGCGTCCCCTTTTTTATTCCTGCGAAGATTCATTTTAACCTTCATAATCAATTAAGATTATTCCTTCCAAAACCCCCTTGTGAAATTGGTTCTTATTGTAAACTAAAACAGGAAATCTTACATTATCCTTAAGCTTGGCGTCCTCTCCTGCAGTGGTGCTTTTAGCGAGCATATCCAAGTAAAACCTTTTGTTGAACACAGCACTCTTCCTCTCTTTAGCGTTTAAATCAATGAGGGTTAAGTTTACTGCCAAGACCTCATCAGGAGTTATTGAGAATGTCTTGTTTAAATTATTATCAGTGAAATTCCCAAAATCAAACACTCCGTACTCATAATACTTTAGTTTTTTGTTGTAATAAATTAAGGAAGGTGAGCTGAGAATCTTCTGTTCCACAACATCCAGCCTTGCGGATGAAGCATTTGTGGTTGACAAGAAATGAGACCTTATGATTATTGTAAGAAATATGAGAACAACGACTAATATGAGTATCTTAATAATAAATTCCACAACATCCGAACTTATCTCAGCATGCTTATTCATTTTATTCTCGCCTTATCCTATTTTTGGAAGGTAAAGAGCAGGATTAACATTCTTTCCATCTATCAACACCTCAAAATGAAGATGTTTTCCGGTTGAGAATCCAGTTGAGTCCATGTAGCCAATAATTTCTCCTCTATGAACATATTCCCCTTTTGTTACAACAGCATTTCTTAAGTGTGCATAGAATGTTCTGACATCATGACCCTTGATTATGCCGTGGTCAATATAAACAAAGTTTCCATAGCCCAAAGCGTAAGTGTTGCACTGCCCATGGCAGAAATTCCTTACCTTGATAACAGTTCCATTAGCTACTGCGTAGATAGGTGTGTCTGGAGAATCAACCCTTGGAACCAAATCAATTCCTGCATGAAATTCTCTCTCATTCTTATTTTTTGGATTAACCCTATAGCCAAATGGCGATGTTACAATGGGATCTTTAACGGGAAGTATGAAGTTGAACTTGCCGACAACTCCTCCAGAAGTCCAAGCTCCTTGAAAGTTAAAGTTTGTGCTGAAAGAAGCGTTTCTGAATATTATGAACTTGTTTTTTGAAGCGTTGTAGGTCCAACTAATCATTGAGTTGTTGGTGTACCATGAATTATAAGGAACGCCTGCCTGACTTTTCTTGACATAAACCCTGCCATTATTCAACTCAACCATGAGATTTAAACTTGAGAGGTTCGTTGGGTAAATATAATTCCAAGAACCAACACCGCACTGTGCAGCATCAACAACCAACCCTAAATCCTTGCTTAAAAATCTCTTTTCAAACCAACCTCCCTTGTTCAAGCTGGAAATAGCAGCCAGCAGAGATATGGTTATTACGATAGAAATAACAAGAGTTCCAAGGAAAAGAATTGAATTCTCCATACCTCTTTTTGACATGATAATAAATAATCGCTCGCATTAAAAAAGTTTTCCTATTAAGTGTTTTTCAGGTTTTGGACATAAATAAGAACCTCACCGTTATTCTTCGTTATGTTTAAGAGCAGATGATAAGACCTCATGAGAGTGGTCGCGAGAACAAGATAAGTTAAACCTTTTCTACCTTTAACAGGAATTCCCAAGTTTATTTTCATGTTGCCCTTCTTTGAGTTGTCATAAAAAATAGTACTTATCGTGTCGTTGAGGGCAAGGCAGTAAGAAGGTTTAAAAAACCTTGACGAGCCGGCGCACAAACAAGTTGAGTCAGGAGGGCACACTCCCGTATTTGGATGGTCAACTGATTTCACACTGTGGCTTATGTGAATAATTCCCAAGACACCCGTCGCATGCTTTAATGTAACTGGACTATTCTTTGAGAATCCCATAATCGCCGCGCCTCGGTCCATACTAATTTTTAAAAGTGTTGAGTTGCCGTCTCCTAAAAGATTGATTGCAGAAACCAACCTGTCCAAAGAAGCTCTCGTGTCAGCATTTCTTGTATGAAGGATAAGACCGGAAACAACGCTGATGCCAATCAACAATATTGCAACTGTTATGACCGTGCCAATAATCGCTCCGCCCGTTTCATCTAAACTCATCATTTTAATCGCCTAAGGAGGGGTATACCTGCCGACGCTTGATTCCTGCTGAAGAATCTTTATCTTGCAGGCTTTCTCCATATTATCAATAGCCAAGAAGAAAGGAACCTTCTGGTCGCATACGAACTTTCTGGTTTTAATAATCTTCCCTCTACGGCCGCTGCAATGTATAACCTTATTTGCATTATCATTAATAACTAAAAAATTATAATAATGGAAAGAGGCGCTTCCGGTCCTAACCCAAGGAGTGTTGCTGTCCACCAAGCTTACCCTGTATTCTCCGTTTTTTCCTTTCAAGACAAAACCATTTTTGAAGGGAAGAACAAAAGTGTCTCCGTAATTTCTTGGAGTGTAAGCTGTTAAAGATACTTTATAATCATCATTTACATCAGCATAAACGCAGATGTAATCCCCGCAACAAGCCAAGCCTGGATTATCAAATACAACATGATTGTTATTGCCATTGCACTTTAGAGGAACAAAGTCCTTGTCGGGCTTTATATTGAATGTGGCGTTCAACCTTGCGCAGGTCGGGTCTGTGCAGTCAATGGTGATCCCATAAACTTTAGAGTTCATGAATATTTCTTTTTGTTCCCTTAAAGCGAGAAGTTTAGTTGATGTAGACATCATAGGAATGTAAGCGTATGAGTTCTCAGCCAATTTCTCATTCTCCAACTCCTGATACTTAAAGCGTGTTCCTGCCTTAGCAATACTTCGAAATAAGAAGAATGCGCTCACTATTACAAGCAGAACTAATATTGCTTTTACTATTATCATAAACATGAATTGTGCTTTCTTATTCATTTTTATCCCAATTTTAGTATTGGCGCAACCGCCCTCTTGACCAAAGGAAAAGTTATCACTATAAGAAGTAAAAGGAGGGCTAAAGCGATAACCATCTTTCCAACAGTGTTAAGAGTCATTGACATATCAACCACCTCTAAAAAACAACACACTTTTTAATTTGCTGATTAAGGAGAATTGCTTTCCTTTCAGCTGTCCCAATATAAGCAACAGCAACAGAAGAAATAAAATAGCGAAAACCCAACCTACAACAGTATATGAGACCTCCATTCCTTTTTTATTGAACAATCTCATTTTACTATGATATAATCTGTTCTTTTATTAATTTTTCTTAACCTCTCCAGCTAAATACTTGCAGTTTAGCTCTTGAAGCTCTTTTCCATTTCTTGGCATGAGAGCTACAAATATTATTCCCCTCTTTTTAAAGTAAGAGCCGGCGGTTAAATCAGACAGTTTGAAGGGATGCAGAAAAACGAGAGAATTTTTATCATTTTCAATGTTGCTCAATGTTTGGTAATTGTTTCTCGTGTTCGGAGAATAGTACACAACAACAGCGTATTCTTGGCTTGATAAATTTATTCCTTTCCGAGTTGCTCTTGACGGATCAAAGAAAGCGTAATCATAATCCTCCAAACCGTTGGCGCTTGTAAGATATGAATAAAAAGTTGTCTTCGAACTGGGAATTGTTGTCCTGTTTAAATAATCTACAAAATCACTAAGGTCAATTCCTCTAACAGAATCTTCTAAATACCAGTCAGAACACACGACGCAGAAGGAGTAATCATACTTCTCATTTATGAAATTGTTTGAGGAGAAAGGCTTCCAGCAGGAGTATAGATCATAAGCGAGGGCTTTTTCCATGACCTTCTTCTTATTCTTACCAAAGCTCATCCACTTTGCCTTGTTGTAATAAATGCCGTCGTTCTTAACAGTGAAATACTTGGTAGGGCATCTTAATTGTGAAGGAAGCACAACCAAAATGTGCTTGACCGAAAATCTAATTATAGTCGCTACGCTCTGACCACAGACATCAGCCCAATTCTCCAAACTGTTTGGGTTGCTCACTCTCAAAGTTGTTTTAATAAACATCAGTAAGATAAATAGGGACATTAAAGCAACAATAGCTCCTACAATCTCATCCTTAGTTTTCATTTTACCTCAAAGACAGCCAATTGCAACTTGTAAATAAATCCTTAGAATTTACTAAGAGTATGAAAGGCACAGGAGTCTTGTAGTAAATCGGCTTCCCAACAACATAAAACAATATGTTGTAATCCCCTTTGCTTATTGGTTCATGTTTGTAATTGCTGGATTGCTTTGTGGCGCACTGGCTGAACTCACAATCATGAGCACAACTCTCAACTTTTTTTGGACCATTAGATGTGCAATTGTATAATACATCACCCAAGCAATACTTGTTTGTGTTTAACTTAACAACATGAGAACTATTGCAGGTTAAAATTTCAGAATTGTCTTTGAAGCAGAAGAAATTTCCGCCAGTGGCGACCGGAGACACTTGGCCTGCGCCATTCGTTTCATACAAAACACCTTTATCATCGCAGGAGAAGAAAATGCTCCCCCTTGGATTATAAGCTCCGCCTAAATCAACATAATATCCCTTCGGTTTTTCAGCATAATAATTTTCGGAAGAAGCTTCATCTGGCAGAAGGGATAATTTTAGAGTTGCAAGAACCTTTTTCTGGTTTATATCATTGGGATTTCCAGACCTTAATATATTCCTTATATTTGTAATTGAGTGAAAGTTGGTCTTCCACACATTCCAAAAGCTGATCTGTAAATCCTTCAAGTTTTGAGTATTCTTGCCATACAAGAATTCATAATAACTCTCCTCCTCCATTTTATTGGATTCTGGATGAGTTACATTAATGTAATGATTCTTTAAGTAATTCATAAAATCAGAGTAGGAAATGTTGCTGTAAGGCAGGTATTCAATGTTGACATCATCACAGGTTATACAAATCTCCCCAGTGTCCCCGTAAACTCTCTTCATAATATCATTGAAATCAAACAGGTTTGAGTCCCCCTCATAAAAAGTAGACCAGCACTTAGCCATCTCATCAGCTAAAAAGTGCATTATGGCGTCATTTATTTTATCCTTATCTTTCAATTCTTTGAAGTTGACAAGTGGCTTGTTGCCTATGTAAATCCCCTTTTGGTTTATCACAGCGTAGGTTGTTTTGCAACCATAAAATCCCTGATGCCTGAACCTCCCCCAAGGAGAAACAACTGAAGTTGAGTGGGACTTCCAAGCGAGCAAAATACTGGCCTGGCACGCTTCCTGATCTGAAGCCTGACGGCCTAATATTCCTAAAATACCCGCAATGACCAATATTATAAGAATGGAAGATACTGATACTATGAGCGCCACAATGGTTTTTTTCTCCATAGTTGAATAAAAGAATTTCTTATTTTTTAAACTTTGTTATTTAATCCTCTGTTGATTATCCTCTCCTTAGAACCGGACAAGTCTACAATTGTGCTGGGTTTTCCATTGATAACACCATCATAAATCAAGAAATCAATGCCAGCCTTAAGCCTGTCAGATAAATCATCCAAGGAAGTCATAAATGACTCATTATGAACATTGGCGCTGGTTGTTATTATTGGAACTCCTAACTCTTTGACAAAATCAGAAATCCAATGATTTGGAATCCTAACACCAACAGTATTCCCTTGGGGATTTACATATTTGCTTAACTCATTATCCTCCTTGAGCTTAAATATTAAAGTATAAGGTCCTGGAAGCTTGTTAATCCACTTTTCGTCAGAAGACTTTACAGAGCAATTCTTGAAAATCCAATCCTTAGACGGAGCGATTATTGAGAAAGGTTGAGAAGGCCTCTTCTTCAAATTCCTAACCTTAATAATCGGCTCGTCCTTAATTGCAATACAGCCAATTCCGTAAATAGTGTCTGTAGGATAAACAAAAACAGCGCCGTCATAAACCTGCTTCATATAAATTTCTCTATTCAACTTCACTTCATCCTTAGAAACAACAATCATCCCACACCACGAGATAAGTATGGAAACTGTGTTTAAAAAGGTTTTGAATAAATAGAAAAAGTTTTATACTTGATAAGGTCTTTTATTTTGAAATGAAGAGAATAACTAAGGGAAAAAAACGCATCTTATTTTTGATTAATTCATTGACTTCCGGTGGGGCTGAGAGAGTTGCTTCAACTCTGCTTAATGAGTTGAGCAAGTCAAAAGAGTATGAGATTTTTGTTTATACTCTTGAGAAGGACAAGTTTTACGAATTGAATAAGAGAATACATTATAAACCGCTCTCTAATCTAACTGGAAAAT
>WAPY01000015.1 GCA_015520525.1 Candidatus Woesearchaeota archaeon | reverse complement strand
ATCAATTGTAAGGGTTATTCTGTCTTTCATAATACTCTTTAATTCTTTCCTTTTTTTAAGTTTTTGCATAATTTTTACAATAAAAATATATAAATCTCCATAAGCACTTCTTTTTTATGAGCAAGGAGAATAAATCTTTTTTAAGTAAACTGGAAAAGCTTCCGAGGAGTTTTTATTTAAGGGACACAATCATAGTTTCTAAGGACCTTTTAGGAAAGTATTTAGTTCATAAAACTTCAGAAGGGGTTACAGCTGGGAGGATTGTTGAGGTTGAAGCTTACATAGGTCCTGAAGATAAAGCAGCTCATTCTTATAATGGAAAAAAGACGGAGAGAAACAGGGCTATGTTTGAATCTGGAGGAATAGCATACATATTTCAGGTGTATGGGAAGAATTTTTGTTTTAATGTTGTAACTCAAAGAGAGGGCATGCCTGAGGCTGTTTTGGTTAGAGCTTTAGAACCTGTTTTCGGCCTTGAACTTATGGCTAAACGAAGGGGATTTGATGAGTTAAGTAATAAAAACATAAAACTCCTTACTAATGGTCCATCTAAGTTATGTCAAGCTATGGCAATAGATAAATCTCTCTATGGGAAAAGCCTCCTCTCAAATAATTTGTTTATAGCAGAGCTTAAAGGAGAGGACAAAGATTTTAAGATAATCTCCACCCCAAGGATAAACATTGACTATGCCGGTGAAGCTAAGGATTATAGATGGAGGTTTTTAATATCCGGAAGCAAGTTTGTGAGCCGGAAGTAAGGCAAAAAACTTAATAAACAATGGGCTTTTATTATAATTATGAAAGTTCTTGTAGGCTCGGAGAATCCCGTCAAAGTGGGGGCTGTTCGTGAAGCTTTCTCTAAATATTTTAAGAATGTTGAAGTTCTTGGTTTGAAAGTTGATTCTAAGGTTCCCGACCAGCCTATAGGCAAAGAGACTTTTTTGGGAGCAGAGAACAGAGCTCTTGCCTTAACAGTTATTGATAATGAGCGCAAATTAAATTGTGATTTCTTCGTGGGTTTGGAGAGCGGGATAATAAATTTATACTCTAAGTGGTTTACATTTGGGGTGGTTTGTATAATTGATAAATCCAGAAGAAAGAGTTTTGGAACATCAATAATGTTTGAACTTCCCGAATTTATTGTAAAACAGCTGTTGAAGAGGGTTGAGCTCGGCGATGTTATGGATGAAATAATCGGAGAGAAGAACACTAAACAGAAGGGAGGAGCGGTTGGATTTTTCACGAAAGGAGTTATAAATAGAGAAAAATTATATGTTGATGGGATAATCTCTGCCCTGATCCCTTTATTAAATGAAGACTTGTTTTTTGATACGAAAACTTCAAACGATTAAATCACAACATTTATATATCTCTCATTTTTCCTTAATTATTAGTTAAAAGCGGATGAAGAAGAAACTTTCTTCACACCCCTAAAGGTGTTATTAAACTGAAAATGAAATTTTTACCTCCAACAATGAGGGAGAAGGCAAGGTATGTTGCTTTTGAAGTGATGCCCTGCGATGGCATTTCCTTTGTTTTTGAAGATGTTTTCAAGGCAGTTGAAGATGCTGTCAAACTTATGTTTGGTTTGTCAGGACTTTCAGAGGCTAAACTTTGGCCTATGAAGAAGGATTGGAGCAACAACAGAGGAATATTGAAGGTTGATAGGTCTTTTGTGGAGAAACTTAAATCCGCTCTTCCTTTAATAGAGGAAATAAAAGGTAAAAAAGTAATTGTTAAATCGCTTAAGGTTAGCGGAACATTAAAAAAGGTGAGGCTCTTCTTGAAAGAGCAGAAATAATAGGAGGTTGAAAAATGTCAGGAATGGAACCATTACAACATCAGGTTATGGGCTATGATAGAGCCATTACAATGTTTAGTCCAGACGGCAGGCTGTTGCAAGTTGAGTATGCCAAAAAAACGGTCAATCAAGGTTCAACAGCTATGGCTTTCGCTTGCAAGGACGGAGTTTTAATCGTTGCAGATAAGAGGATTGTTGACCCCTTAGTCATATCTGATTCTGTTGAAAAGATTTGGAAGATTGATGATCACATAGCTGTTACTGCATCTGGAATAGTCTCAGACGCGAGGGTTTTAGTTGATAGAGCTCAAATTACTGCGCAGCAACACACATTAACATATGGAACTCCCGTTGATGTTTTGACAGTTGTTAAAGATATTTGCTCATTAAAACAAGTGTGTACTCAAAGCGCTGGATTGAGGCCCTTTGGTGTCTCTCTGCTGTTTGCTGGAGTTGACAGCGAAGGCCCAAAAGTTTATGAGACAGACCCTATAGGCATTTACTTCAGGTATAAAGCAGCAGTTATTGGCGAGCATTCTGATGAGATAAAGAAGGAGCTTGCTAAAGCTTACAAGCCTGATATGAAGATTGATGATGCCTTGAAGCTTGGGGTTTCAATACTTGTCAAGATAAACGGCAAGAAGCTTCCAGCAGAAAGATTATCCGCAGTGTATATTACGACTAAGGATAAGAAATACACTCCTGTGCCTCAATCTAAACTAAAAACTCTTATTAAGTAAGAGTTGTGAGGTGAAATTATGTCCTTAAATTTGGGTAAAGAGAAGGTTCATTTCAATGTTGCACGGCTGAAGAAGCAGGGCAACAAGTTTGAGGTGGTTATTGACCCTGATTTAGCTATAAAATTCAAGAACCATCCAGATTCTGTTGATGTGAGGGATATTCTTAAAAGCGAACATATCTTCTCAGACGCCCAGAAAGGACTGCTCGCTTCGAAGAAGCTTATTGAAGACTTGTTCGGCAAGGATGTTGATGATTTGGAAGTTGCCAGAAGAATACTTCTTGAAGGAGAAATTGATTTGACATCAGAGTATAGAGAGAAACTCTTAGAAATGAAGAGAAATAGAATTGCTGAGATTATATCAAGAAACGCAGTCGACCCAAGAACTAAACTTCCACATCCTAAACAAAGAATCCTTTCAGCCATGGAAGAGGCTAAAGTTAAGGTTGATATGTTCAAGAACGCAGAGGACCAAGTTAAAGATGTCGTTAAGAAGATAGAAGCAATACTCCCAATAAGCATGAGCAAAGTGGGCTTTGAGGTTAAAGTTCCTCCAGCGTACACTGGAAAAGTGTATCCTATAATAAGTAAGCTTGGGAGGAAGAAATCAGAATCTTGGCAGTCTGACGGTTCTTTAGTCGTTGATGTTGAAGTGAGCGCTGCTTTAGAGCTTGATTTTATAGATAAACTAAATAAGGCAACTCATGGAGAAGTTATAATAACAAAGAAGAAGGAGGTTTAAAAATGGGAAAAGTATTTGTTAAGCACAAAGATATAGTAGTTCCTGGTGAGCTTATGGCAGAGGGCATGGATTATGTGCCTGCGTCGGGAACATTTAGAGAAGGAGAAAAGATATACGCCAACATACTGGGCGTGGCTCATCTGGACGGGAGAGTTCTCAAGGTCGTTCCTGTTTCGGGAGCTTACATTCCAAAAGTTGGAGATGTTGTAATAGGACAAATTATTGATGTTATGATGTCGGGCTGGAGAGTAGATTTTGACTCTGCGTATTCAGGAGTTCTCTCAGTTAAAGATGGGACGACATCATTCATCCCAAGAGGAGCTGACTTGACGAAGTATTATGACATTGGAGATTATATTGTCTGTAAAATAATCAACATAACCTCTCAAAAGTTGGTTGATTTGACAATGAGAGGGCCTGGGCTTAGGAAGATCCAAGGGGGAACAATAATCAAAGTAAACCACACAAAAGTGCCTAGAATAATCGGAAAGGGAGGTTCTATGATTAATATGATAAAGGAGCTGAGCGGCTGCAAGGTTACCATAGGCCAGAATGGTTTTGTGTGGATAAGTGGAGAGCCGGAGAGGGAGCTTTTAGTCATTACAACCATAAGGAAGATTGAGGAGGAAGCTCTTTCATCAGGCTTGACTGAGAGAATAAAAGAATTTATGGAAAAGTCCATAAAAGAATTAGAATCAAAACAAGAGTGAGGTGGAAGTATGAAGTATGATATAACTTATGATAAAAGGGTTGATGGAAGGAAATTTGACGAGCTTAGACCTATTGAGGCTAAAGTGGGTGTCATCCCCAATGCGGATGGCTCAGCTTTCTTTAAGGATGGAAACACATGGGCTTACGCAGCCGTTTACGGTCCCAGAAGATTATACCCAAGGTCCATGCAGAATCCGACTGAAGGGATTTTAAGATGCAGGTATAATATGATGCCTTTCTCAGGAATGGGCGACAGGGTTAGGCCG
This sequence comes from Candidatus Woesearchaeota archaeon, assembly GCA_015520525.1. Lineage (GTDB taxonomy): Archaea > Nanobdellota > Nanobdellia > Woesearchaeales > WAPY01 > WAPY01. Next base: position 1,212 of record WAPY01000015.1, on the reverse strand, counting down.
GGACCATCAAGAAGAGCTAAAGAAATTTCTATGGTCACAGAGAAAGCTTTGGCTCCTGTTCTTGACTTGAATGAATTTCCAAACTCAGTGGTTGATGTCTTCATCGAACTAGCACAAACTGATGCCGGAACAAGGTGCGCAGGAATAAACGCAGCCGCGCTTGCCCTCGCTGATGCCGGCTTGAAGATGAAGGACATTCCAGCAGCCATAGCAGTTGGAAAAGTCAACAACCAATATGTCGTTGATTTGTGCTATCCTGAGGAAGCTTACGAAGGTATAGTTGTTGATATGCCTGTTGCTATGCTTCCAAGAACTAAGGACATAACTCTTCTTCAGATGGACGGCCAGTTTGAGCTTGAAGATTTAAAGAAACTGCTTGAGATTGTGAAGAAGCCGATAGATAGGATTCACAAGATTCAAGTTGAAGCTTTGAAGAACAAATTTAAAAATGTTAAGATTGCAGATGAGGTGGAAGAATGAACTTAATAAAACAGGACATAGTCCACGCTTTAAAGAAGGGAATAAGGTTTGATTCAAGAGGACCATTTGATTTCAGAGACTTGAAAGTTGAGGTTGGAAAGGTTAAGACTGCTGAAGGTTTCGCTCATGTGAAACTCGGCAAGACTGAGGTTCTTGCGGGAGTTAAATTGAGCGTTGACAAGCCTTTCCCAGACACTCCTGATGAGGGCGTCTTATCTGTTAACAGCGACTTATCGCCAATGGCAAGCCCTGATTTTGAAGCAGGTCCTCCATCAGTAAAAGCCATAGAGCTTGCTAGGGTCGTGGATAGGGGTATTAGAGAATCAAGAGCTGTTGATGTTAAAGCTCTGTGCATTGAGCCCAAGGAAAAAGTGTGGGTTGTTAATGTTGATATTGCTCCTTTAAACGACGATGGGAACCTAATTGATGCTTCCGGAATTGCGGCGATTCTAGCCTTGAAAAACGCCCGCTTCCCAGAGTACGACGGCGAGACTGTCAATTACAAGAAGCACACCGACAAGAAACTTCCAGTAACGAGAGTTCCAATACCAGTCACAGTGTTTAAGTTTGCAGACATGCTGTTGGTTGATCCTACATCTCAGGAGGAGAGCTTTATTGATGCAAGGTTGACTGCGACTTCAATGGAAGGTGGGGTAATAACCGCTCTACAAAAAGGAGGTTATTCGCCTATAAGTGTTGAGGAAGCTGGGAGAATGGTTGAGCTTTCAATAC
>WAPY01000014.1 GCA_015520525.1 Candidatus Woesearchaeota archaeon | reverse complement strand
ACATTAGACACTGACTTTTTTGATAAACTAACTGAAAGCAAAATAACTTCAGAACAAACAATTAAAGCTTATTTATCGCAGGAGGATCTTTATCATGCTTTTGAGAATGTTATAGGAATTAATCTTAATGGTTTTGCTCCTAAAAGGTCACTTCCAACAGTTAAACAAGCAGTGTATAGATGGTTTAAAAAATATCTTAATATGAATTTAACGAATAATGGAGCGGTTTATATTCAAAATATCATCTTAAATAATGCAGAGGTATTTTCTAAATTATTTGATAAAGCCGTAAGAGAATACAAACCCGTTAAAGAAGAAGAGAACAGGAAGAAGATGAAGGAAGCGGAGGAGTGGAATAATGATTGGGAAATAGAAGAGACAAGAAATTATAATCCTACTATTTATAAGCCCTTTGATTGTGAACTTTCTCTTTATGTTTCTCCAGCTGATAAAAAGGCAAGGACCTTTTCGGCGGTTTGATAATTGAGAAGGGGCAGTATTTTAGGATTAATAGTAAGAAAGAATATTTTCCATTTAAAGAAAAACAAGAAGATTGGGAATACTTAACTTTTTGAAAGAGTAGTTCTTTGTCAACATTAACTTAACAGATTTTTAATAAGTTTTATATACATAAAATCCTACCACATTCTAATTTGGTGATTGGTATGAATGTAAAAATAAACAGCAAGGAAGTTGAGTTGAAAGAAGGTTCAAACCTGTTGGATGTTTATAAGGATTACGACGCAACAGCTTTCGTTGCTAAGATTAATGGAACACTTAAGGATTTGAATACAGAACTTCATGATGGTGATATTGTTGAACTCTTAAACTTTAATTCTGATGATGGAAAGAAGGTGTTTTGGCATTCGAGCGCTCACCTTTTGGCTCAAGCTTTGCTTTCTTTATTTCCAAATGCCAAACCCACTATAGGCCCTGCAATCGATGAGGGCTTTTATTATGATTTTGACATTCAGCCTTTAACTCCTGAAGACCTTAAACGAATTGAGAAAAAGATGAAGGAGCTTGTCCATCAGAAAATCCCAATTGTTAGAAAAGAAATTTCTAGAGAGAAAGCTTTAGCATTATTCAAAGACAATCCTTACAAAGTGGAATTGATAAAGGGTCTCGGCGATGATGAAACAGTCAGTATTTATGAACAGGATGATTTTGTTGATTTATGCCGAGGGCCTCATGTTCCAAACACTTCTTTTATTAAGGCGTTTAAGCTGTTGAAGGTTTCTGGCGCTTATTGGCGTGGTGATTCCAACAACAAACAACTTCAAAGGATTTATGGGATCTCTTTCCCAACGAAAGATGAGCTTAATGATTATCTTAAAATGAAGGCGGAGGCTGAGAAGAGGGACCATCGTAAGATAGGTAGGGAGATGGATTTGTTCAGCTTCCATGAGGAAGGTCCAGGATTTCCTTTCTTCCATCCTAAAGGAATGATAATATTTAATGAGCTTGTTAATTACTGGCGTGAAATTCATAGGAAGGATGGTTATTCTGAGGTTAGAACTCCCATTATTTTGAGCAAGGAGCTTTGGATAAGAAGCGGTCACTGGGACCATTACAAGAACAACATGTATTTTACCAAGATTGACAATAGGGATTTTGCCATCAAACCTATGAACTGCCCCGGAGGAATTCTCATTTACAAGTCAAAGATAAGGAGCTACAAGGACTTTCCACTGAAAATTGGAGAAATTGGTCTGGTTCACAGGCATGAGCTTTCAGGAGTTCTTTATGGGTTGTTTAGAGTTAGAGAGTTCACTCAAGACGACGCTCATATCTTTGTTGAGGAATCTCAAATTGAGGACGCTATCCTTGGAGTCATAAAGCTTGTTGATAAGGTTTACAAGAAATTCGGCTTTGAGTATATGGCTGAATTGAGCACTAGGCCCGACGATTTTATGGGTTCTGTTGAGCTTTGGGATAAAGCTGAGCAGTCTTTGAAGGACGCTTTGAACAAAGCAGGGCTTAAGTTTAAGATCAATGAGGGAGACGGTGCTTTCTATGGACCAAAGATTGACTTCCACATTAAAGATTGTATTGGGAGAACTTGGCAGTGCGCAACTATTCAGCTGGACTTCCAGATGCCTGAAAGGTTTGATTTGACTTATGAGGGCAGCGACGGCAAAAAGCACAGACCTGTTATGCTTCACAGGGTTATTTATGGTAGTATTGAGAGGTTTATGGGAATACTCCTTGAACATTTTGCGGGAAAGCTTCCTCTGTGGCTTGCGCCTACTCAAGCGGTAATTATGACCGTTACGGATAGGAGCAGGGATTATGCTGAAGAGGTTTATTCAAAACTCTTTGATGCAGGCATTAGGGTTGAGATGGATGAGCGTTCGGAGAGCATTCCCAAGAAGGTTAGGGACGCTCAACTTCAGAGGATTCCTTTAATGATTACTATCGGTGATAAAGAAGTTGAGAACAAGACTCTTGCGGTTAGGACCTTGGACGGCAAGGTTAAATTTGGAGTTAAACTTGAGGATCTTCTATCCATGATGAAGCAAAACATAAAGAATAGGGAGTTGAAGTTCGAACTGAATTAGTCTTATTTATTGTTTTATTTTTTGCCTGCTTTTTACATTGGGAATCCTTTCATCTTCTTCATCAGTCCTTGTAGATTCTTTGGTATTTTTTTCCCATTCAATCCTTTGAAGTTCTTAGCGAGTTTTTTTGTCTGCTTGTATTGTTTTAGAAGCTGTTTTATGTCGCCCTCGCTCACTCCCGAACCCTTTGACACTCTTGATATCCTCTGAACATTCAATATTTCTGGATTGTTCAACTCTTCAAAGGTCATTGAGTCCATTGCGTACTTCCACTTGTCCATCTTCTGCTGTTGAACTTCCAAAGCGTCTTTTGGAATTTTCATTCCAGAAAACCCAGGTATTAATTCCATAACTTTTGACAGAGGGCCCATCTTTTTCAAAGAATTCATCTGCTCATACAAATCTATGAGGTTGAACTTCCCCTCCATGAATTTCTTTGTTAAGTCTTCAGCTTTTTTCTCATCAACTACTTCCCGAACTTTCTCGAGCAAAGTGTCTAAGTCGCCGAAGCCGAGGAGTTTTGACACGAACTTTTCTGGGTCGAACTCTTCAAGGTCTTCTATTTTCTCGCCGACGCCTATGAATTTAACCTGCGCTCCTGTAACTACGCATGCTGTTAATGCTCCTCCTCCTTTGGCGGTTCCTTCAAGCTTTGTTATTATAACTCCTGTTATTCCGCAGCTCTTGTGGAACTGCTCCGCTTGTTTCTTGGCGGATTGTCCTATGTCAGCGCTTATCACCAAAAGTTTTTCATCTGGATTAACGGCCTTTGTTAATTCTTCTATCTCTTTGATTAATTCATCTGATAAAGCGTCTCTTCCTGCCGTATCAATTATTATAATATCATAACTGTTCAACTTTTCCTCAAACTCTTTATATATCTTAACAGCATCTTTTTCTTTTGGGTCGCCGAAAGCGTCGACTCCTATCTTCTCTGCAAGCTGTTTTGTCTGTTCATAAGCTGCCGGTCTGTAAGTATCTGTTTGTATCATGGCAACCTTGTACGACCTCTTCTTGAAGTAATTGGCTAGTTTTGCGGAGGTTGTTGTTTTTCCAGAAGCATACAAGCCGACGAGCATTATTTTAAACGGTTTCTTGTTCACGCTTATTTTGGCTCCTTTGCCGCCTAAGAATTTGACTAACTCCTCATAGACTATTCTTATTAAATTCTCTTTTTTTGTTAGCCCTTCAGAACTCTCTTTCAAAGCTCTCTTTTTTATGTTCTCCGAGAGCTCAAACACAAGCTTGACATCTACATCGCTCTGTATTAATGACCTTTGAAGGTCTCTCACCAACTCATCTATTAATTTTTTATCTATGAATAAGCTGTTTCTTATCTTCTCTATGCTGTTCCTTAATGATTCTCCTAACTTGTCAAGCATGGTTTGAAGTCAGAATTGTTTTTTATAAAACTTGTGGTAGAAAATGAAAGGTAACGGCCTCCCACACTTCCCACTCGTAAGAGCAGTACAATGTGGGACGTTGGCTGCTTAACTTCCGAGTTCGGAATGGGTTCGGGTGGAGCCAGTCCACTATGACCGTTTAGCAAAATGGCAAACGAACTCATATTTAAATGTTGTGGTTTATAGGTTGTTCTTATTCCTCACAGGACCCTTAAATCCCCCTTTCCTGTATGTTCCCTGTTGAAAAATGGATTTGTAAGGATTTACAACTCTCTTTTCCGGCTTTTTTGGTCCTGCAGGAGTTATTACATTGTTTATGTTTTTTATTGTGTTAACATACTTTACTAATTCAGCCAGTCCTTCCTCAGTCCATTTATCCATTGCAGGACTTGCTATTAAATCATACTTACTACTGAACTGAAGTCTTGAGTTTCTGATGCCTGATTCTATCTTTTCTATTCTCTTCCCATTCATAGCTACTATCATATTGTATAATTGGTCATACCCCATAGCTTTTCCATAACTTTCTATTGTTCCTTTGATGCTTGTTCTATTCTCCTTTTGTCCTAGATAACCATCAACTACTGCTATCATTAATGCTTTCTTTTTCTCGTCTTCTAACTCTCCTTTTGAAAATTCTTTTAATCTGTATTTTTTCCCGTGGTTTATTATTGTAACTCCTTCCTTAACAATAGAATTATATGTTTTCAACAATCTCTCGTTGGCTTTATTTAGTATAGCCCGCACTAGATAGCTCATTTGTTTTGAAAGATCGTTGCTATCATCAATAGGCAGGTTATACTGTGGAGATGCAATAACTTGTGCAAGCAGGAGGTCTCTGTCTGTTTTAGAGTTTATTCCTCCTAAGACTTTGTCTTCTATTGTTTTACCATTGTTATTGTAAACTATTTCTGATGAAAGTAAGAAATTGATTACTGGTTTTACTTCCTGCGCTTTTTCATACATAGGAGCAAAAGATCCTATTATTTTATTCTCTTTTGTGATTTCTTCGGTTACTATTTTGTCTAACTTTTTTTGATGAGCGTAGCTTTTAACAGCTTTTCCTCCTAACCCCACTCCAGTTATCATAGCAGCGGTTAATCCAATTGCAATCGCATTTTTCACCTTTTTGCTTAAGCTCATAATATCACCATTCATTAGTAATAACAACTTATATTTAAACTTTTTGGTTGCTTTGATTCATGAATAAGTAACTTTATTATTAAGCTTTTATTATCTTACCCTTAACATGAATGTTGACTCTTTATTTGGAGAGAAATATTTGATTTTTAGTGTTGTTG
>WAPY01000013.1 GCA_015520525.1 Candidatus Woesearchaeota archaeon | reverse complement strand
TCCTTTGAAGCCGGAAGTTATAGTTAAAATTGGCCGTGGCATTGGACTTTACTTTAAGAAGAAGCACAAGAATCCTGGCAAGACAAAGATTATTATTGGTAAAGATACAAGGTTAAGCGGTTATATGATTGAGACAGCAATCATTTCAGGATTGTGTAGTGCAGGTGTTAATGCTTATTTGGTCGGGCCTATGCCAACTCCAGCAGTCGCTCATCTTGTGAAAAGTTTTGCTGCTGATGCGGGCATAGTTATTTCAGCATCGCACAATCCCTTTCAAGATAATGGCATTAAAATATTTGATTCTGACGGGTATAAATTAAATGAGTTGGCGGAGGAAGAGATAGAATCCTTAATAGAATCGGATGAGGAAGTTATAGGAGAAGATTTAGGCAAGGCATTTAGGATAGATGACGCCGGTGGTCGTTACATAGAATTTGCAAAATCATCAATAGGAAACTTGTCTCTTAAAGGGCTTAAAATCGTCGTTGATTGCGCCAATGGAGCCGCTTATTCTGTTGCGCCGAAAATATTTTCGGAACTTGGGGCTGAAGTGATTGTTATACACAACAAACCGAACGGGAAGAATATAAACAAAAACTGCGGAGCTCTGCATCCAGAGAGTTTGGTGAAGAAAGTTGTTGAGGAAAAAGCTGATGCTGGCATAGCTTTGGATGGAGATGCCGACAGAGTCATAATGGTTGATGAGAATGGAAAAGTCTTAGATGGAGATGATATTTTATTCATGAATGCTTTGTTCTTGAAGGATCACAACAGGCTTAAGAATAACTTGGTTGTTGCTACTGTTATGAGCAACTTCGGATTTGAAAAGGCTCTCAATGAGAGAGGAATTAAGTTAGTTAGAGTGAATGTTGGTGATAAGCATGTTGCCATGAAAATGAAGGAGATTGGAGCTTCAATAGGAGGTGAACAATCCGGCCACATAATCTTTAGGGATTATTCGACCACAGGAGACGGAACTATTACCGCCTTACAAACGCTTAGAGTTCTTAAAAAAACAGGCAAAAAATTGTCTTATTTCTCAAACCTCATAAAAAAGACTCCGCAGATTCTTGTCAACCTTGAGGTTGAGAAGAAAATCCCCATTAACAATCTGCCGAAGACGAAAGAAGCAATCTTAAAGTTGCAGAGGGAGCTTGATGGCAATGGACGGATACTTGTCAGATACTCTGGAACTCAAAACCTTCTTAGGGTTATGGTTGAAGGAACTGATGAATCTTTGATTAAAAATTTCGCAGAGCAAATTGTTAAAATTGCAGATGAAGAAATAAATAAAAGCGGATGAGTAAAAGGTGATAATATGAAAGCTATAATACTTGCAGGAGGGAAGTCAACAAGAACTATGCCATTGACGGCAACAAGACCAAAAAGCTTGTTAAAAGTTGCGAACAAAGAAATTCTGCTCCACGATTTTGAAGCACTTAATGGACTCGTTGATTCAGTTTATATCGTCGTAGGTTATAAGAAAGAGATGATTGTTGATTTTGTTGACCGTGTTAAAAAGAAATTCTCTTTTAATATTTACTTTGCTGAGCAGAAGAATCAGCTGGGCACAGGAGACGCTCTCCTTCAAGTCTTTAAAAAATTCCCGAACATAGAAGGAAAAATTCTTGTTCTTCCAGGAGATGACCTTGTAAGCCCGAAGGATATAAAAGAGTGTATAAACTCAAGCTATTGTATTCTTACTAATGAGGTTGATGACATAAGGAATTTTGGAGCGGTTATTGAGAAAGACGGCTTTCTTGACAAAATTATTGAAAAGCCCAAAGAACAGATAACAAATTTAGCAAACACGAGCACTTATGTGATCGATTCATCAATCAAAAAATTCCTTGATAAAATAAGCGAGAGCCCTCGCGGTGAGTATGAGCTTACTGATGCAATAAGCGACTTCTCAAAAGAGCATAAGATGAAAGTTGTTAAAGTGTCTGATTATTGGATTCCCATAACTTATCCTTGGTCGCTGCTCGACGCGAATAAATTGCTGCTCTCTCGGATGAAATCAAAAGTTGAAGGAATTGTTGAGGAAGGAGTTCATACGACTGGAACTATTGTTATTGGCGAAGGCAGTGTTGTAAAATCAGGTGTTTATATTGAGGGTCCTGTTATGATAGGTAAGAATTGTAAGATAGGGCCTAACTGCTATTTAAGACCTGGAACTACAATAGGTAATAACTGTCACATTGGGCAGGCAGTTGAAGTTAAGAATTCAATCTTCTTCGACCACTCAAACTGCGCTCACTTAAGTTATGTTGGCGACTCAGTCATAGGTTTCAATGTAAATTTAGGCGCTGGCTTTATAACTGCAAACTTAAGGCACGACAACGCTCATGTTAAGTCAATGGTAAAAGGCAGGCTTGTAGACACAGGTAGAAGAAAGTTGGGAGTTATTGTTGGAGATAATGTCCATACGGGAATACACACCTCTGTTTATCCAGGAAGGAAGATATGGAATAATAAAACAACTCTACCTGGAGAAGTTATCAGGAAGGATATTGAATGAGTAAGAGAGACTAACAAGTTCAACCTTTATATCTTCTGTCTACTTTTAGTCTCTTAAGAATGTCAAGCTCTTGTTCGATGTTTGTTCTGTGATCTTTTACGATTAAGGAAATATCCTCGCCTGCCACAAAACCCAGGGCGAAGCCTGTAATGGTAGAAAGAAATGGTATGATAACCTCTGCATCAAGACTAAAATTGTTGGGGTGAGCTAGATAATGTTCTGTTGCGAGGTAAATTCCAACTTCTAATCCTAATAAAATTCCTGGAATTCTTCCTGCCCAAACGATCTGATCAGTCATGCTGGGATTTTCATGATCCCACGCATTAACTTTCCTTCTTCTTATCTCCTTTTCTGAGTCAACAATTTTTTCTAACTCTGAAATCTCTTGTTTAAAAGTGCTATGGATTTTGTCCAAGCTTATATGATAATGAGGTGCCTTAGCGAACTCATCTGGATGAGTTGCATAGTATAAAGCGTAAGGTTCTTCATGCTTTTGAATTTCTTTAATGTAATTAACAATAGTCTTTATTGATCCTTTGAAGAATCTTTCTCTTTTGGCGTAGCTAACCTTATTTAAAGGATTCCAAGGTGGAGAAATTACAAATTGAGAGTTATCCGAGGATACATATATGTTATGTCTTCTATTGATGGGTTGATAGTAAGTCTTTACTGACTCTGATAAATTTCTCCTCGGCATTTTGGTTCACTACAAGAGTAAATAAGCAAGAATATTTAAACCTTTCCATTGTAACTATTAGAA
>WAPY01000012.1 GCA_015520525.1 Candidatus Woesearchaeota archaeon | reverse complement strand
AGCTATCAGTGGAGATAGCTATGCCCTTTGAATTTGCTCCAGATGAATTAAATATATAGTTATTTTGAATAGTGTTATTACTACTACGGCCAACAAAGATACCATAAGAACCTGTTGTATAACTAATATTATTAGAAATAATCTTATTATTGTTTGAATTAGTATAAATCCATACAGGTCTTGTTACTCTGAGGAATTCATTATTTGTAATGTTTGTTCCATTAGTCCCCGTGATAAAAACACCTGAGTAAGATGAATTTTCAAATACATTCTTTTCTATCACAATATCATGGGCAGAACTCTCAATCTTAATAAGACCATCATCAGTAAGGGAACTGCCTGCATGAAGAAGATGATTATTTGTTATATGAACATCATAAACACCCGTACCTAAGTGAATGTCTTTTGTGAAGTTAGAGATTGTACAATTATTTATGGTAATATTATGGTCATAATCTGTACTAACACCATAAACATAAACACCATCTCCCTCACTTACTCCTGTAATATTATAACCGTTACAATTAAGACTTACATTAGAGGTCATATAAATATGTAAAGCGTCACCGTTACAGTCTAAATTGTGTCCAAGGGTCCAATCATGAGTTACTGTATCTCCACAGTTATAATCTCTTAAGAACCATTTTTGTTCTGTTATATTATCAGAGGTGTTTGATGAATTAAAACAATGAACATTTATTGTGTAATTATAACCAGGATCTAAAAAATCAACATTGAGGAGAGTTGTATGGTTGGTTGTATTTTGGCCGTTGGTAAAATTGGTCAATGGAATTGCAATAGTTCCATTTTGAAAATTAACTGTATAACTACAATTTGCATTAATGTCTGTTGTTATATTTAAAGTGAAATTTTGCCAATAATAAGTGCCATTACCACTTGGTTTATTCCATGTTATAGAGACAGTTGCTCTTGCAGAATAAGCGAACAGTGTTGTAAACAAAACAAGTAACAATATTATGGTTTCCTTTCTCATGATGACACCCCTTACACATGTAAGTACAGTGAAGAAAGACTTGTCCTTTATAAATTTTACTAAAAATAATCATTAAAACAAGTAAATTAACATATTTATGTCACTATCCTATGAATAGATATAAGAATCCCAAGACTCATAGCAAATTTTATATATGAGTATAAATTTCACATAAATTACTATACTGCTTGGGGGTGGTTAGAATTTATAAAGTCAATGGATATATTGAAGTATCTAGGATTGTGGACAACTTCTTGGTTCAAACACAACTGGAAGTCAAGAACAACAGGATGTTTATGAGGGCGAGAAAGAAGGATATAACTAAATTTTAATTTCTAAATTGTTTATTTATTTCTTTTATTCAGTAAGAAATATAAACCCTTGCATTTCTCACCAGGTTATGATTAGGTTTTCTCAGGTTGAGGTGAAGCAGTTAACTTTGAGCTTTATAATTGTCTCTCTCGTTTTCTGGATTGCCTTCGGAATCCCTTTTTTATACTCTGCTCTGATAGTTGGTCTGGGATTTGTCCTCCACGAATTAGGCCATAAGTTTGTGGCTCAGCACTTCAACCTCCAAGCTGAGTTTAGGTATGACCTCAGAATGCTCATAGTTTCTTTTTTCGTGAGCTTTCTCCACTTCGTGTTTTTGGCTCCCGGAGCTGTTGTAATCAGGGGAAGAATAACTCGAGAGGAGAATGGTTTAATCGCTCTCGCAGGCCCGTTGATGAATCTTCTTTTAGCCTTAATGTTTCTTCTTATTCCGTCGCCGATTTCTACTTTTGGAGTTGCAATAAACGCGTGGCTGGCTTTCTTCAACTTAATTCCCTTCCCCGGTTTTGACGGAGTTAAAGTGCTGTACTGGAACAAGCTTGTCTTTGCCTTATCCTTTATGTCTTCTTTATTCTTCGTCTTCGCTTACCATTTTTAAACCAATGGACAAGTATCACAGCAACGCTTTTAATAGGAGAAATAATTCTTAGGTTCATGTTGAAAAACAGCTTCATATTTCTAAAAGGCTTCGGTTATGTTAAGGAAAGGAGGCTGTGGGAGCAGGGCATACTGACTTGGGATGATTTCCTAAACACGGATAGAATTAATGGAATCTCCAAAGCCAACAAGTTCAAGTTTGACAAAATGATTGAGGATGCTAAATCAGCGTTCAACAATTATGATGTTGATTTTTTCGCCAAGTATTTTCCAAAGAGAGAGTTTTGGCGTTTTTACCGCTGGCTTAAGGATTATGCGATTTACTTTGACATTGAGACTGATGAGTTCGGCAGGTTGCTCGTCATTTCCTTGTACGATGGAGAGTTTGTTAGAACTTTTGTGAGGAATTTCAACTTAGATTTTCATGTCTTACGCAAGATTCTAAACGATTCTAAGATGCTCGTAACTTTTAACGGCTCAAGTTTTGACATTCCAATATTGAGGCATTATGTCAAAATCAAGGGGAAGATTCATTTTGATTTGAGGCCTGTTTTCGTAAGGTTGGGCTACAACATCGGATTAAAAAGTATTGAGAAGAAATTCAATATAAGGAGGGATGAAGATATTGTTGATTTTAGAGGTAAGGATGCTTTGGAATTCTGGAAGTTTTTCAGAACCACAGGAAGCCGGAACGCTTTGGACCTTATCATAAGGTATAATCAATACGATGCTGTCAACCTTGAGAAACTTGCCGGCATTTCTTATGATTTGATGAGAAAGAACATATTTAGATATGAAATCCCCTCTTAGCTTCAAAGGTTTTCTTCAGTTCTAAGAGGAGTTTTTTCTGTTCTCTTGTTAGCCTCTTTGGAATTTCAATGTTGATTTTTATCACCAAGTCTCCTTTTCTCCCTGTCTCTGAATTCCTTACTCCTTCTCCTCTTATTCTTATTTCTTCTCCTGGCTGAACTCCTGAATGAATCTTCACGGTCTTTGTTTTATCATTTATTAAAGGAATTTCTTTTTGGCATCCAAGCGACGCCTCCGCAATGTTAAGGTTAAGATTATAGATTAAGTCATCGCCTTTTCTCTTAAAAGTCTTGTCTTCTTTCATATGTATTATAACATAAAGGTCTCCTGGAACATCCGCTAAATTTCCCGCTCCTGGAATTCTAAGAGCTGTCCCTTCTTCAACTCCTTCAGGTATCTTCAATTTTATGACTTTCTCTTTCCTTATGTATCCTTTGCCGTGGCATACAGGACATTTTTCCTTAATTATCTGTCCGGTTCCTCCGCACTTTGGACATACTGTTGTGGTGCTGAATATTCCAAAGGGTGTTCTCCTTGTCTTTTGAATATATCCTGTGCCTCCGCACATGTCGCAGGTTTCAACTTCCTTAGCTCCTGTTCCATTACAGGCGGGGCATTTTTCGTTGAAGGTTACTTTTATTTCTTTTTCCGTTCCAAGAACTGCTTCTTTGAGGGTGATGGTTATCTCTTTGTATATGTCCTCCCCGCGGACAACTCTTTTTCTTTTCCTTCCTGAAGCTTGCCTGAAGCCAGGACCAAAGCCGAATAAGTCTGAGAAGCTTCCGAATATATCATCAAAGTCAAATCCGAAGTCCTTGAAGCCGAAGCCTCCATTTCCTGCTTGGAAGCCCTCATTTTCTGTGGTTCCAAACTGGTCGTACTGCTGTCTAAGTTTGTCATCGCTTAACACACTGTAAGCTTCGTTTATCTCCTTGAACTTTTGCTCTTTCTCTTTATCTCCGGGATTCAAATCCGGATGGTAAAGTTTCGCCAGCCTTTTGTATGCTTTCTTTATCTCTTCTTTTGTTGCATCTCTACTCACTCCTAATATTTTATAATAGTCCTTCGCCATTTTAGAGTTTGTTCTCTCTTATTTTCTTGTTGAATTTTGAGACTGTGAGTTTCATCATTTTCATAAGTTCGTCTTGGAGTTCATAAATTTTCTTGTTGGCTTCCTTGACTAACTTATTTGTTTTTTCATCGTTTGTTTTTGAGTATCTGTCATTCCAAACTTTCAGCCTTTCCTTCAATGTTACAATTTTATCCCCATTGCATCTCTTGTCCGCGTAGTAGATTATTTTAGAGAGCAGTGTTTTCGGCTTATCCCTGCTGATTATTTTAAAGTAAGTGTGCTGTCTTGCTGCAATTGCGTATTTTTTGAGCCCCAACTTTTTTAGAATTTCATAGCTTAACTCCCCGTGTTTTATTTTTGATTTTGGAATGTTGAGTTTGTCGCAAAGTTTTTCAGCCTTCGCTCTGTTCTGCTTTAATGTCAGCGTTTTGTCCAGGTCATGCAATAATGCTGCGTTTTTAACATCTTCCAGTGAAAGCCTTATTTTTGGATTTGCCTGCTTTATCAGTTTTGCAATGAGCAGCGCAACTCTCGCAACTGCTTTTGAGTGTTGGATTATGTTCTTGTAAGAACCATATTTCTTGTGCAGTTTCAACGGATCAACTTCCTGCTGTTTGCTTTTTGCTCTCATACTTAACGCCCTCAATAATTGGTTTCAAAGACAGTAAAAGTTAAATGAAAAAAGAAAAAGGTTTTGGTTTTTATTATTTACTGTCGATATTTCACTGTTTATCTTTGCTCTTGTCTTTTTCTTCCTCAAATTCTGCATCATGAACCTTCTGCCCATTCTGTTGTCCTTGGGATTGACTGCCTGCGTTTGATGCGCTTGCGTTCTTGTACATCTCAACGCTCGCATCTTGAACTACTTTGTTCAACTCCTCCATCTTCTTCTTTATCGCTGAAACATCTCTCTTCTCTTTGTTCATCTCATCCTTGAGTTCTTTAAGTTTATCTTCTATTGGTTTCTTCTTATCGCTCGGAAGTTTATCTTTGAAGTCTTTCAGCATTTTTTCAGTTGTGTAAATTAATGTGTCCGCTTGATTCACAGTTTCAATCTCTTCTTTCCTCTTTTTGTCTTCCTCTGCATGAAGCTCGGCTTCTTTTCTCATTCTTTCAATCTCTTCATCCTTAAGCTTCATAGGTGCTGTTATTGTCATCTTTTGCTCTTTTCCCGTCGCAAGGTCTTTCGCAGATACATGAAGTATTCCATTAGCATCTATGTCAAATGTTACTTCAATTTGAGGAACTCCTCTCGGCGCTGGCGGTATCCCAACCAAATCAAACTGGCCTAAGAATTTGTTGTCTGCAACCATCGGCCTTTCCCCTTGGAACACTCTTATTGATACTGCCGGCTGGTTGTCTGTTGCTGTCGTGAATACTTTTGATTTCTTGACGGGTATTGTTGTATTCCTTTCTATTAATTTTGTGAATATTCCCCCCAATGTTTCTATTCCTAAGCTTAAGGGCGTTACATCCAATAAGAGTATGTCCTTCACTTCACCTGCCAAGACTCCTCCTTGAATTGCCGCTCCCATTGCGACGCATTCCATTGGATCTATTCCTCTCTCTATCTTTTTGCCAACATAGTCTTCAACGAATTTTTTAACTATTGGCATCCTTGTCGGTCCTCCAACGAGAATAACCTTATCAATGTCCGCAGGCGTTAATTTAGCGTCCTTTAATGCTCTCTCCATTGGTCCTTTTGTTTTCTCAACTATTGGCTTAACTAGAGATTCGAGTTTCGCTCGCGTTATTTTCATCACTAAATGTTTTGGCCCTTGGTCTGTTGCTGTTATGAACGGCAGGTTGATTTCTGTTTCCAATGTTGAGCTTAATTCTATCTTTGCTTTTTCAGCCGCTTCCCTCAACCTTACCATTGCCATGTCATCGTTTGTTAAATCAACTCCCTCCTTTCTCTTAAACTCTTCAAGAATGTAATTCATTAAGGCTTCATCCATATCTCTTCCGCCAAGCTGTGTATCTCCTGCTGTGGATTTTACTTCGAAGATTCCGTCGCCGAATTCCATTATTGTCACATCTAATGTTCCTCCGCCGAAGTCAAACACCATTATCTTTTGCTCTTTGTCGGATTTGTCTATACCATAAGCCAAGCATGCTGCTGTGGGCTCGTTTATTATTCTAACAACATCCAAACCCGCAATGGTTCCTGCGTCTTTCGTCGCCTGCCTCTGATTGTCATCAAAGTAGGCCGGAACGGTTATAACTGCTTTCTTAACTTCCTGACCTAAGTATTCTTCAGCGTCTCTCTTTATTTTTTGGAGTATGAACGCAGAAATCTGCTGTGGCGTGTATTTTTTGCCGTCAATTTCATACACAAAGTCTGTGCCCATCTTCCTCTTCACTCCTGTTATTGTTCTTGATGGGTTGCTTACTGCCTGTCTTCTTGCTGGTTCTCCGACTAACACTTGACCGTCTTTTGTGAACGCGACCACACTTGGCACTGTTTTTCCCGCGTATGTTGGTCCTTCTGCGCTTGGTATTACAACTGGCTTTCCGCCTTCAAGAACAGCCGCACAGCTGTTGCTTGTTCCTAAATCAATTCCTATTATCTTTTCCATTTTTCCACCTCACTTGAGTTTGAATTTTTAATTTGTTTTTGCGATGTTTTGCTTAAGGAGGTTGTTTAATTCTTCCTTAAGCTCCTCAACATCCTTTTGTGTTTTACTGAATATGTTCTTTTTCCTTATTTTTTCTAGTTGTTCTTTAGGAATTATGTTTTCTATTTCTCCCCCTGGTATAACATCCTCTTTCATCTTTACATACTGCTCCCACTCTCTCAAAGTTTTCGGGTCATCTGGGTCAATAATGAAGTTTATATCAAACCACTCAATTATATCTTTTGATAGTAATGGATGATTTGGAAGCTTGCAAAACAACGGCCTCTTATCCCCTAAAAGACATCCAAATCTTTCATCATAAAACACGCATTTTCCATGCGGTAGTTCAACCTCCCCTTCTTCTGTAGAAAGTTTCTTTTTCTCTTGTTTGACTCTAAAAATCTCTCTGCCAAATCGTTCTGCTTTCTCTAAGTATTCTCTTTTCAATTCCTCTTCAGTTATCCCTAAAAAGTTCGCTATGTCTTTTATTTCTTCATCAAGCACATATCCCGATGAAAGTTTGCAGTGTGAATAGGGATTTGTGTTCTCAATTTTGAGTATCTCCTCAACCGGTGTGTCTTTTGATATCAGCAAGGTTTTCACCTCTTTTTTCCTTTTGAAACTTTAACTTTGGATGTTCGAAGCAGTTTTCCTTTAAGAGTGTATCCCTTCTGCAACTCTTCTAATATCTCATTCTCTGGTTTATCTGATTCTTCCATTATCAAAACTTCATGCAGGTTCGGGTTGAACTTTCCCTTCGCTTCTATCTGCTCCACGCCGAGCTTTTTCAAGTATGAATGTAGCTGGGCGAATATCAATTCCACTCCTTTCCTGAACTCTTTACCCTGCTTCTCATCTTTCAGCGCTATTTCAAAGCTGTCAACTATTGGAAGAATGTCCTTCACAAAGTCTTTCAACACTGTCGCTTCCAATTCTGCCTTCTGCTTCTCAACTCTTTTCCTGTAGTTGTCAAATTCTGCTTGGATTCTCTTAATCTGCTCAATCAACTCGGATATCTCTTGGTCTTTTCTCTTTATTTCTTCTTCTAAGCCTTTAATGCGGTCCTCTCTGTTTGTTTCTTTATTTGTCTCTGTGTTCTTATCCTTCTCCTGTTTTTTGTTCTTGTTTTGTGAAGTTGATTCTCCTTTTTGCTTGTTCACTTTTACCACCTTAAAGCACAAAATACCAGTTTAGTTGATTTCAAATCAACAGAAACGATTTTAGATAAACTTATATTTAAATATTTCGTTCCTGCAAAATATATAAGAGAATAAATATGAAAGGACACATTGAGCGTAGTTTAATCTCTGAAAATTATCTTCTTCTAAAATGATGATGCTTTCTAGCATATTTACGAACAAGAATTCTGTCTCTGCTTCTCTTAACTGCAAAGGACAAGCTTACGATTACAAGAATTATAAAAGCCCCAAAAAGAATTAAAGAAGTCAATGTTAAAGAAACAATTAAAACACCTATTAAAACTAAGAAGGATAAAAGTACGAGCAGGAGAACCGGCAACCAGTTAAATGTTACAGCAATCACTTTAAGAAGAAATTTAACAGCGAACAGGAGGATTACAAATCCTAATACAAACAAGATTATGTTAAGGACAGGAATCATATTAAGAACATAATCTTCATATTAATAAATCTTTTTATATGTTTTATACGAAAATTTTTAAATCAGGCTTCTTTCTCAAAATTTTATGACAACACTCATTGCGTCCTTAGGCTCTGGAAAAGGGACTTGGGCTAATCTCTTTAAACTTATGAAGGCTGTTGAATGGGAGAAGATAATATTAGTTGGAAGTCCATTCTTCACAAAAAGCTTCAATGATAAGAACCCTTCTAATGAAAAGGTTCTTGTTCTTACAGTTGATCCAGATAAGGAGGATTACGACGCAATAATCAACAAACTCAGTGGAGTTTTAAGCAAAGAGGTTGAGGGTGTTGAGGTTGCTCTCAATTTGCTGTCAGGGACTGGAAAGGAGCACATGATTTTAATAGCTTCAGTCTTAAAAGCAGGTTTCGGTATTAGGCTTGTCGATTTTGAGAATGGGAAAATGAAGGAATTATCATTTTAAGCATATTTAAATAAAAACAAAAAGATTACTTCTCCTCAGGTTTTGGAACCTCAAGTCTTAGGGAGTTGGATTTTGTTATGTAAAGCTTGCCATGATGCCTAAACTTAATCGCTGCCGAGGGAAGTTTAAACCAGCCGAGTATGGAGAGCTTTGATTTAATTGTATAATTTATTATTCTCTCCTCGAATCTGTCAAGAGTTCCAATTTCCCATTTGATAACTGTTCCTTTAATGCTATGTCTTATAATCTTTGAGGGTTTCAATGTTCCCGTCTCTATTGTTTTATCTATCTCTGCAATCTTTGGAAGCTTATCCAACAAAACAACATTCTCAAATACTTTAGCACTCCTATTTTTTATGTGGATAAACACTTTAAGTTCAGAGATCCCGCCCTCTTTAAGTTTAATAATCCGGGCTTCTTTCTTAACAACAATCGGATTTCTAATAACAAAATAATAGAAAGCATATGCCAAAAGCAACAGTATGACTATTAAGAACAAAGGAACATAGTTCTCTGTTATTACAACTACTTTCTGCTCGTTAGGTTTGAGAGTGAATGTCCAGCTTAAGACTCTTCCAGAACTTAATTTCTTGAGCGTCCCTTCCGGCCTTGAATGTGTGAACCAAGATTTAAACCAGTTGGTATTGTAAGATATAGATCCTTTGCCCTCAGAGTTGCCGAAGTTCCTCACTGAAAGAACAACTTTACTCTTGAGAAAGCCTTTCTTTAAGGTTTTATTCTCCCTAAAATCAATGTAGGGAATTACTGAGTACGGTGAATCAAATTCTTTTATTAATTCATTGGAAGGAGTCAAAAGTTGAATTTTGAATAATCCGCTTTGGGGTTTTGTCTTCGGGCTTATGTTTATAACAAACACTTCGTTCGTGTTTCCGTTGGCGTCAACGCTTGTTATTCTCTCTGTATTAAGAAGCGAACTGTTAACTTTAAGTTTAAGAGCCAACAATGGAAAATTAACCTTGTTCCTTAAAGATACAACAAGCTGTGATTCTCTTCTTGGGTCAATGTTTTGAGGAGCATTGACATTCATAGTCAGATAAGTGTCGTAATCCTCAACAGAAGGTGTGAAAGGGTTGACTTGAAGTGTGATTATTTTTTGAACTACGAATCCAGAATCTCCTTTAAAAGTTAAGAGCAGGGCATAATTCGACGGTCTTATGGTTGGTTGAGGCTTAACAAAAAGTGTGAACGATTTTGTTTCGTTGGGTGCAAGGTTCACGCCGGAAAGGTAAGGATACGCAGGATCAGTGTAAACCGAAGCCCATTTGGAAGGTTCATTGATTGGAACTATCCTCACATGAACAGGCTCTCTGCCGTTGATTAAAGTTATTCTAAAAGAAGCAACTTGGTTCTGCTTTATTGTGTTGTTTATTGCTGTTGTGTTTACCGAGAATACTTGAGCGTGCGCTGACAAAGACAACAGTATCAGTATGGACAGCACCAAAGCGAGAGAGTTTATCATGTTTCTTTTCATAGTTCCACCTTAAATTTGTTTAATTGTTAAATTAATCAACTGCTAAATATTAGAATATTATTTTGTTTAAATAGTTTTCCCCACGCACAAGTGCTTATTCCTTATTGTTCTGCTTGGATTCCTTCTTTTCCTTACCTTTGTTCTTGCCTGGGCAGTTTGGGTTGAAGCACATCTTCCAAGGCCTTTTCCCCTTCCTTATAACAAGAACCAAAGGCCAGCCACAGTATTGACATTTCTCATTTGTCGGCAGAATCAGAGCATTTTGTGGCAGTGAGAATGTTGTCTTGCATTTAGGATATTGATCGCAGGCAATGAACTGCTTCCCTGTCTTCTTACTGTGCCTGACAACCAGATTGCCAACTCCGCATACAGGACACTTGCCAACAATCTTCTCTTTGCTCGTGTTCTTATTTGCCTCTCTCAACTCTTTGCCTATGCTGAGTTCATTGTTTTTAAACTGATCAAGTATTTTGCTGACAACTTTCTTAGCCTCTTTTATGACATCTTCCGGCTTCTTCTTGCCTTCCCTTATCTTCTCAAGCTCCTCTTCAAAGTGCCTTGTCAGTTTCTCATCGAGAAGCAAGGGAGAGTATTTCAAAAGTGTTTTTATAGCTTGTATTCCCAACTCTGTCGCTTCTATTTTCTCTCCCCTAACATACTTTCTTTTGAATAATGTGTCGACAATTTGGGCTCTTGTAGCTTTAGTTCCTAAATTCTTCTTTGTCAAATCCGCCACTAAAGATGCCTGTGTATACCTTGGCTTAGGCTTTGTCTCCTTCTCAACAATGCTGACTGATATTAAATTAAGAAGTTCTCCCTCATCCATTTTTGCAATAATCTTGTCCGTGAATTTATAATACGGTCTATAATATTCGGTCCAGCCTTCCTCTTTCAACCTTGAGCCGGATGCGATGAACAGTTCCCCATTTGAGTCAATTGTTGCCTTAACATTCTCTTTAACTGCCGGCTCTCCAAATACGGACATAAATCTCTTAACTATTAAATCATAAACTTTCATATGCTGTTCATCTAAATTTTTAGGCTTCATCCCAGTTGGATAAATTGCAGGATGTGCAGAATCCGTCTTTTTACCCTCGTGAGGAATCAGCTTCTTTTTAGAAAGCAGTTTTTTCGCTAAAGCAGAATATTTATCCTGCTCTGACAACTTTGTTAGTATTTTTTTGAAACCTAATGAGAATGGCAGTTTTTGAGAGCTTGTTCTCGGATAGGATGTTAATCCTTCAATGTAAAGGTTTTGCGCTATTTCCAAAGTCCTTTTAGGTGTTATATGAAAGTTTCTGTAGGCTTCCATCTGCAGGCTTGTCAGATCAAAAGGAACAACAGAGTAAACTTTACTCTCTGTAACAGAATATTCTTTAACAACAGGCTTTCCTTTTTCTGCATTGCTCTTTGATAACTCGGCTTTCTTTTTGTCTTTGAAATTTCCCTTCTTATGCTGAGCCTCAACTATTTCATTGTTCTTTGTCTTCGCTTTTAGGAAGACCTGCCAGTACTTCTCAGGCTTGAAGTTCTTTATTTCTTCTTCTCTATCAACTATTATTTTCAAAGCCGGTCCTTGAACTCTTCCAGAGCTTAGAACTTTGAACGCACCAGCCCTTTTTATTGAGGAGGTTAATGCTCTTGAAACATTGACGCCGTAGTAATAATCCAGCAAGTGTCTTGTCTCACCCGCTCTCGCTTGGCTCCAATCAAGAGTTTTCGATTTATTCTTGTATGACTTCCTAAGCTCTTCAGGTGTTAATGTTGAGAATTTCATTCTGTTGGCATCCTCTCTTTTGAGGGCGAACCTAACAACATTGAGGCCAATAACCTCACCTTCAATATCATAATCTGTTGCAATCGTAACCTCAGATGCTCTTGAGTTCAGAAGCTTCAACAACTTAATGTATTTGTTAACATAAGACGCATTCTTTTGAGCCTTTGAGGTTGAAACCCATTCAACATCAAACACTGGATAAGACCACTTGTTGCCTCCTTTTTCCATCAGAGTAAATAAGTGTCCAACAGCAGAAGCAACAACAATAGGCTTTCCTTCAAATTTAAGTTCATAATACGGAATACCTTCCCAAGATTTCTTCTTCAAAGTCCCCTTATCTGCTAAGGCAAATGCAACTCTGGAAGCAGCTTTAGGCTTCTCAGCAATAATTAATTCGTAAGAATCAAAGCTTGTTATATTCTTTTTAGTTGTGCTTGTTTTTTTAGTGCTCTTGCTCTTAGTTGTCTTTTCTTTCTTGACTTTAACACTTTTACCTTTACCACTTGTCTTTTTCTTTTTTGTCTTTTTCTCAGAGCTATTCTTTTCAGTTTTCTTTCTTTTAGCAGGCATAAATAATATACTTCCAATCACTTTTATAAAAATGTTTGGATTTGAAAGATAAAAAAGAGAATCTCACAGAATAAACAGTTTCTCAAAATCACCAACAATATCCTCTAAGAACCTTTTTACCTCTTCATTTGGCGGGATTTCATAATCTTCGACTGAGTATCCTCTGACTAATCTTTCAGTTATGAGAGTTCTGTAAATAAAATCATATTTGTAAGGCCCGTTCATATAATACCCATCCTGTTGAGAAGCAATTCTTTCCAAAGCTCTCAAGGAACGATCTCTCCTAAAAGAACTATAAGAATGATACAGCTTGCTGTACCATTCTGGATTCCGCGATTCAACAATTCTAATCTTATGACCATCAAATTTTGGTTCGGGCGCTTCTACAAGAACAACCTTTAACTTATGCTCTTGTAAATCATTAATCAGGAATTTTGCCTCCTGAATATAATAAATTCTTATTCCTTCCGGTAGAAAGATGATTGGCTCTTTGGGAGTCCACTTTAAATTAGTATAATCCTGAGCGGTCATATTTTTCTGTGTCAAACTCCACCAATTTAAATAAGTTATTATTCTTTAGTTAGAAATTATCGATCTGCCTGCTTATCCTCTTATCTGCAAGATGAATTTAAAGCCTTACATTAGGTTTCATAAATAACATCATGATGCTCATAATCAAGAAGTTTTACCGATTTACTTCGCTCGTCAATTTCGTAGATTAAAACAAATGATTTTCCAATGTGTACTCTTCTTGCTCCGTGCATATCTCATCTTAACGGTTTAAAATGATAAGGGTTCTTCCTAATTTCTTCAACTTTCTTATGCAATTTTATCAATTGTTCTTTATCTTTCTTCGCAAGTTTACTAACAATTTATAAGTAACACAAGTCAAAGAGTTAATGCTTCTCTAACCCATATTTTTTCATAACCTTCCACACCTTCTCTGGGTCAGTTATTGGAAGCGAATGAGTGCCTTCAATAACCTCAATACTAGTTTCTCCCTTAACTAAAGAAGCGATATATTTTCCCGCATATTCTTTTACCATCGGATCCCTTGAACCGTATATTAACAAAAGGGGATTTTCAATCTTCTTAAGTTGAGGGGTTATATCCCATTTGTTTATCTCAATCCCACTAACTATATGAGTTTTTATTTCTCTGAATGAAACATCAGCAATTGAGAGCCACACTTCAAGGTCTGATTTGCCTTCAAGTTTCGATTGATCTGGATATGTTCTTTTTTCTCCCTTCAAAAAATGAGCTGTTTGTGTTCCAATATTTCCAGCATATTCAAAGTATCTTAAGAATCGATTGAACAAATGGAATAAGAGTTTATTTTGAGCTGTTTTTGAGAAATTATATGATGCGCATACTCCTATAATATCCTTTGCATTTGATGTTTGAGCAACATAATCAATTATCGGCATGAAACCAAAGCTGTGGCCAACAAAAGACGGATGTTCTATTCCTTCTTTCTCAAGGATTTTCTTCAAGTCATTTGAGTATTTTTCAAGCTTAAAATACTCTGGTTTTGGAGGTGCGTATGAGAATCCAAAACCTCTTGGGTCTAAAACAATCGTGGGAAATCCGTTTTCATTAAGTTTCTGCTCAAGATTTTGGAGAGAACTATGATTCATTGATGATCCTGGATGAAGAACCACAAACTCTTTTGATAGGTCTTTATCCCAAGTAACCCAATAATATATCTCTAGACCTTCTTCAGAGATTATTTTATTCGCTAAGGACTTGCTTTTCATATTTAAGCAAATAAAACTTCATATATTTAAATCTTTTCATAATTATTATTAATAAG
>WAPY01000011.1 GCA_015520525.1 Candidatus Woesearchaeota archaeon | reverse complement strand
GAAAGTTTATTAGGGGATTTTTTAAAATCTCCAGTGATTTTCTCATGTTGAAGTATGAAGCGTCATCAACGAAGCGGAGACCCATGCCTCCTGTTAAGATTATTTTCACAGCGAAAACTATACTTATTATAATCAATAGGAAGAAGATGTCTTTCCAATAATCTTGTTTTTCGTTTTTATTATCTTTTCTATTATCTGTTATTTTGTTTAACTTCATGCTTTTTCCCTCAGAGAGAAGAGTAAGTGTAAAGTTTTCTTTTTCCTTGGCATATTAAGCTTTCTTTCATGTTGTTTGTTTTAATAAATTCTTCGCTTAGTTGTTTGTCAAATATGAGGATAAATCTTACGCTCTTGCCTTCTTCATTTTTTATTCTGTTCAGAGTTTTTATTATCTCCCCCAAAACTTTCTCATTTACAAATAAGAACTGCCCGAATACAAAGATGTTTCCTGTCATTTTCTCTTTATGTTTTTTCAGCAGTTCATTTAGGATGCCGTGGTCAAATTCAACTCTTTTGTTCCTTGCTACTAAACAATTTTTTCTCATTAAATTTGTTATTCTTGACGACCAGCTCCATGAGAGAAGTTTTATGTTTTTATTTACCTCTCCAGCTTCAAGGCAGAAGGGGCTTATGCTCGTCAGATCAATCGCTGTTCCCTCTGGCAAACTCTTATTTAATCCTGCTCTGATTATTAATCCTCTGATTATGTTAGGCCTTATGCTTCGCGAGTGCGCAAATACAAAGTATTCTCTCTTGGATTGTTTTATGATTGCCTTTGCTTGTTTTTCTTTCTCGTCATACTCAATTATTATTTCTGGCTTCTTCAAGTCCAACTTTAATTTATCTAAATTTATGAATTCTTTTACTTTACTTAGGATGTCCTTTACATTCTCATATTCTTTTGTTTTTATCTTGTATGTTTTCCCATTTATACTGTTTAAATTAGGTTTGTGAGTCTCATTCATTATTACTTCTAACCTTTTATACACTTTCCCTTCCTCTTGTAATCTACTGATTTCTTCATCTTTTAAGCTGGTAATTATTCTCTCCTCGCAATTTTCTTCGTCTGTTTGAGTCGTTAATTCAGATGTGTTCAACCTGCTTATTGTCTCTTTAATCTCTCCCTTCTCTTCATCTATCAGTCCTTTATCGACAACAATGTTGACAGTAATTAAATCCAAACTTCCTTTTTCCTCCTTGTTTTCTTTCATCTTCTCATTGTTATCAATCTTTGTTTATATTATTTATGTGTGAGATAATGAAGAGTATCTTGTGTAAAAACGAAACCTTTATAAATAGGACTACTCCCCCGTTTCTCGAGTTACTTAAAGTAACCGAATAAGGCCTGAAAAGAGGACCTTCCGCTTTTCTGGAGGAACTCAAAAAAAGGCTTTTATTCCGACAAGCATGGCGAACTAATATACTTGCTTGTTGTTAGAAAAAGGTTGATGTAAATGCCAAATATTTTATTCCCAAGACACGGAAGTATGCAGGTTTGGCCTAGGAAGAGGGCCAAGAGGATTTATGCTAGAGTTAGGTATCAAGCTGTGCCTAATGAAGCTAAGCTTGCCGGTTTTCCTGCTTACAAAGTTAGAATGGTCCAAGTTCTTGTTTTAGATAATTCTCCTAATTCAATGACTAAAAATGAGGAGATTGTTGTTCCAGCAACAATACTTGAAGCTCCTCCTGTGAGAATATTTTCAGTTAGGTTTTACAAGAGGTCTGATGGGGACAACACATTGAAAGTTGCTGACGAAGTTGTCGTTAGTAATTATAAAGAACTCAGCAGAAAGGTCAATCTTGGCAAGTCAAAGAAGGATCTCTCCTCATTCAAAGACAAACTTTCAGATTATGAAGATATAACTGTTTTAATCCACACTCAGCCTGCTTTGGCGGGCATCTCCAAGAAAAAGCCTGAAATTATGGAGGTTCACTTGGGCGGTTCTTTAGAAGATAAATTTAATTATGCACTTAACAACATTAATAAGGACATAAAAGTTTCTGATGTTCTTTCTGAGATGACATTTGTTGATGCTCATGCTGTGACAAAGGGTCATGGTTTCCAAGGAGCTATAAAGAGGTTTGGCATAGCTTTAAAGTCTCACAAGGCTCAAAAGGGTCAGAGGGGTGTTGCGACACTTGGTCCTTGGAACGCTCAAGGTCATATAATGTATAGAGTTGCTCATGCAGGTCAAATGGGTTTTC
The DNA here is from genome assembly GCA_015520525.1 of Candidatus Woesearchaeota archaeon. Classification (GTDB taxonomy): domain Archaea; phylum Nanobdellota; class Nanobdellia; order Woesearchaeales; family WAPY01; genus WAPY01. The sequence goes on along the minus strand of WAPY01000011.1, from coordinate 17,854 downwards.
ATCAGAGAACAGAACTCAACAAGTTCATACTTAAGATTGGCTCAGCTAAAGAGTTTAACAGAGAGGAAGGGTTTGAACATTATGGAATCCTGAAAAGTGATGTCCTCCTACTGTATGGTTCCGTTCCCGGACCTTCAAAGAGATTGGTTCATCTTATGAATGCTTCAAGACCTCCTAAGAAGAAGGTCTCACTTCAATTTTTGAAGATAATTCAATAAAAGGAACAAAAATAAGACAAAAACGATAAAAAATGGCTAATAAATTACCTGTTTTGGACTTGGAAGGGAAAAAGGTTGATGAGCTTGACCTTCCAGAAGTGTTTAATGAAATTATTAGACCGGACCTCATAAAGAGAGCGGTCTTAGCTATTCAATCTCATGATAGACAGCCTTACGGCGCGTTTAAAGATGCAGGCAAGAGACCATCCGCGAAATTATACAAGAGAAGGAGGGTTTTCAGAACATCATACGGTTATGGAATATCGAGAGTTCCTAGGAAAATCCTCTCAAGGAATGGTTCCCAATTTTACTGGCAGGGAGCGTTCATTCCAGGAACGGTCGGCGGTAGGAGAGCTCATCCGCCTAAGTCAGAGAAGATTTGGGATTTAAAAATTAATGATAAGGAGAGGAAGAAGGCGATAAGAAGTGCATTGTCAGCGTGCTTGGACAAGGATCTTGTTTTAAAACATGAGAAGGCTCCAGAAAATTATCCTTTCATAATTGTTGATGACATTGAGATGTTGAGCAAAACAAAAGATGTCTTGTCAGTCCTTGAGAAGCTCGGGCTTCATGATGAGCTTGAAAGGATAAGCGAGAAGAAAATAAGAGCCGGCAAGGGAAAAGCAAGGGGAAGAAAATATGTTAAGAAGGTCGGCCCATTGCTCATCACATCTAAGAAAGCTCCAGTGGCGAAGGCTGCTAAGAACTTAGGTTTGGATGTTGTTGAAGTGAGCTCGCTCAATGCAGGTTTGCTGGCGCCGGGTGCAGAGCCTGGTCGTTTAATAATCATCACAAAATCAGCTGTTGAAAGAATAGGAAAAGAAAAGTTGTTCATTTAAGGAGATAAAATGATAATCAAAAGTCCAATAGCAACGGAAAAAGCAATTCGTTTGATGGAATTAGGCAATGAGCTCGTATTTAAGGTTGATGAGCGCGCGACTAAAAAAGAGGTTAAGGACGCTGTTGAATCAAAGTTTAAGGTTAAAGTTGTTAAGATAAGATTGATGAGAACTATAAAAGGCTACAAAAAAGCTTATGTTAAACTCAGCGAAGACACTCCCGCAATTGATGTTGCAACAAGATTAAAACTTACTTAAGGTAATAAAATGGGAAAGAATCTCATACAACAGAAGAGAGGAAAGGGAAGTTCGGTTTATAGAGCTCCTAGTTTTAGGTACTACGCCGATGCAAGGTACAAGCCTATAAAACAAGGAGAGCTCATGACCATGCAAATTAAAGATTTAATTCATTCGTCAGGACACTCTGCTCCTTTGGCAGAGTTAATATCAGATAATGATAAATGGGTTGTTATAGCTGTTGAAGGTTTGAAGGTTGGAGATACTTTGACAGTTGGTTATAGCGACGAGGTTAAGAATGGGAACATACTTCCATTAAAGAATATACCTGAAGGAACTATCATTTCAAATATTGAGCTGAAACCAGGAGATGGAGGCAAGCTTGTCAGGGCATCGGGAACCTTTGCAAGAGTTGTTATGAAGTCAGGAGATTATGTTACTGTTCAGCTTCCTTCAAAGAAAAAGAAGGTTTTCAATGGGAACTGCTTGGCTACAATTGGAACAGTTGCAGGATTCGGAAGGACGCAGAAGCCTTTCCTTAAAGCAGGAAGAAAATATTATCACATGAAGGCTAAGAACAAGCTTTACCCAAGAGTTCACGCTACATCCATGAACGCTGTCGACCATCCGTTCGGAGGTTCAAGCAGTGCTCACAAAGGAAGGCCTACTATAGCTCCAAGGAATGCTCCTCCTGGAAAGAAAGCTGGTAAGATAAGGCCAAGGAGAACTGGAAGGAGGAAGAGGTAAAAATGGCCAGAAAAGAATTTTTATTCAGAGGGAAAAAGATTGATGATTTAAAATCATTATCCTTAAATGAGTTTGCAGAGTTGCTTAAATCAAGGGAAAGAAGGAAGATAAAGAGAGGCTTCACAGAGGAAGAAAAGAAGCTCCTCAAAGATTTAGAGAGAAAGAATGAGGTAAAAACACACTGCAGGGATATGGTCATACTTCCTTTGATGGTCGGCAAAACAATAAATGTTTACAACGGCAAAGAATTCGTCGCAGTTAGAGTAACTGCAGAAATGCTTGGTCACAGGCTTGGTGAATTTGCTCTTACAAGGAAGAGAGTTCAGCACCACGCTCCAGGCGTTGGAGCAACAAGATCAAGTCAAGCGCTTTCGGTGAGGTAAATGGCTTTAAAGTATAGTTTCAAGGAATTTGATAAGGAGCACATGGCTAGGGCTATGCTCGTTTCAGTTCCAATACCATTAAAGAGTGCCGTGATGATAGGGAGAACTATAAGAGGAAAGAATCTTCAAACAGCTAAAAATATACTGGAGCAGGTTATCCTCAAGAAGACCCCAATCAAATTTACTAAATTTAATCAGGAGCAGGCTCACAGAAAAGCAATTGGACCTGGAAAATTTCCCGTTAAGACTGCAAGGTACATGCTCAAACTGTTGAAAGAAGTTGAGGCTAACGCTCAACTTGCTGGCTTGGACACATCATCACTCAAGGTGTTCAGAGTTATTCCAAAAGAAGCCCCCGTTAATCCTCACTATGGTCGGATTAGAGGAATAAGCATGAAGCGGGCGAGTGTTGAATTAATAGTCATCGAATCAGCAGACAAGAAAAGCAAGAGCAAGAACAGCAAGGCGAAGAGTAATAAAACAAAAGATAAAAATCAAAAATCAAAAGTTGAATCAAAAGCTAAGAAAGAGTGATTTTCATGATAGAAAGACAATTCGTTTTGAGGAATAAGAAACAATTTGAGATACAGAATTATCTCTTTGAATCACTCAAAAGAGCGGGATTAAGTTATGTTGAAATAAAGAGAACTCCTTTAGGAGAGAGAATAATTATACACACAACTAGACCTGGTTTGGTTGTTGGAAGGTCAGGCTCAAACATAAAGAAAATAACCTCGGAGCTTAAGTCAAGGTTTAAATTGGAGAATCCGCAGGTTGAAATTGCGGAAGTTAAAGACCCAAATCTTGATCCTAAAGTTGTCGCTGAGAAAATCATACTCTCATTGGAAAGGTATGGCTCGAAGAGATTTAAGGCGATACTTCATAAAGCAATGGAAGATGTTATGAATGCGGGAGCATTGGGTGTTGAAATTATACTCTCAGGGAAAGTTCCAAGCGCAAGAGCAAAGTCCTGGAGAGTTTCAGTTGGCTACTTGAGAAAATGTGGAGATGTTGCAATTGAAGGAATTAGAAGAGCCAGCAGACAGGCTAAGCTGAAATCTGGAGTTGTGGGGGTTAAGGTAAGCATAACTCCTCCTGACTTAGACCTCATAGATAAGATTGATTTGTCGCAGCTTAACAAGTCGGTTGAGCAGGCAGAAGTAAAGGAGGTTGAAGAGAATCAGCCTAAAGCAGAAAAGGAAGAGAAAAAAGAAGAAGACAAGGAAGCTGTAAAAAAGGTTGAGAAAGAAGCTAAAAAATCAAAGAAGGCAAAATCAAAATCCTCAAAGTCATCAAAATCAAAGAAAAAAGAAAGTAAGAAATAAAAATGAAAACTAAAGAATTAAGAGGACAGAGCATAGACGAGCTGAAAGAGAAGCTTAAAGATTTGGAAATGCAGTTAATAACAGAGAGAGCTCAAGCAGAGAGAGGAACATCAAAAACAGCTGGAAAAATAAAACTTATAAAGAGAACGATCGCCAAAATAAAAACCATAATAAAAGAAAAAGGAGGAGTTCAATAAAGAATGGCTTTTGGTCCGACATTCGGCCTCCCGAAGGAATTAAACCTTTACGGAGAAATCACGAAGGAGAACCAAGAAATTACAATAACAACTGACAAAAAGAAGTTTGGCAAAGTATACACAATAATAACCGGCTTTGGAAAGGACATTGACATAAAGTCCTTGTTGAAGAAGCTGAAAACAAAGTTCGCCTGCGGTGGAACAGCGAAAGAAAACCGCATAGAGCTGCAGGGGAACCACAAGAACAAAGTCAAAGAAGTGCTGGTCCAGGAAGGATTCAACCCTGAGATGATAATAATCAAATGACCAAAGAAAAAGAGCAGAGAAACAGCAGAGAACCAGATTATTTGAGAATGGAGCACATAGGCGAAGAAGTGCTCATAGAGAATAAGAAAACAAAAACAGTGATGCTCGGCAGAATAATTGATGAGACAAGGGACACATACTTGATTGAGGCTGTTCATGAAAACAAAAAGATTGAAAAAAGGGTTGTGAAAAAGGACAACAACTTCATATTCATAAAGTATAAAGTAAAAATTGACGGGTCACGATTGAATAAAAGGCCCGAAGACAGGATTAAAATAAAAAAGAAGTAAGGGATAAAAAATGCCTAAAGAAGTGCTCGGTGTTAAAGCGCCGGAAAAGGAATGTAATGATAAGAACTGCCCGTTCCATGGGACTATAAAAGTTCATGGAAGGGTGATAATAGGTACTGTTAAGAGTGCTAAACCGAGGAAGACAGTGACAGTTGAAATTACAAAGAAAGTGTTCATCAAGAAATATGAAAGGTATGCCAACAAAACAATAAGGCTCTACGCTCACAATCCAGACTGTATATCAGCTCAGGAAGGAGACCTTGTTAAAATCGCTGAGACGAGGCCTATATCAAAAACAAAAAATTTTGTTGTGCTTCAAGTAATAAAAAAGAATGAGGGTGTTAAAGAATGAAACCTGTTAAGGCAAGGATAACTCAAGGACTGCAGATTGGTTCGGAAGTGAAGACTTGCGACAACTCAGGTGCAAAACTCCTCAAAATATTGAATGTTAGAGAAGTGAAGACAAGGCATGGTTCACGTGCAGGTGTTGGCATTGGAACATTAATCCAAGCCAGTGTTAAAAAAGGAAGTCCTGATATGAGAAAGAAGGTTGTTTTCGCAGTTATAGTGAGGCAGAAAAAACCTTACAGGAGACTTAATGGTCAAAGAATATGCTTTGAGGATAACGCTGCGGTGGTCCTCAAGGACGATAAAGGAAATCCAAAGGGAACAATGATAAAGGGCCCAGTTGCCAAGGAGGCATGCGATAGGTGGCCTGGAATTGCAAAAATCGCAAGCATAATAGTTTAGGTGTTTTTCATGAAAACAACATTTTCAACAACTTGGAATCATAGTAAGCAACCACGAAAGCAGAGGAAATTCGTTAAGAACGCTCCTCTCCACATAAAGAGGAAGGTTCTTCTGTCAGCTCACCTTTCAAAAGAGCTTCAAAACCAATACGGCAGAAGGACAATATCTCTTAGAAGAGGAGATAAAGTTAGAGTCTTGAGAGGAGACTTTAAGGGAAAAACAGGAGTTGTTGACTCAATAAGTATAGTCAGAGGAACTATAAGAATCAGAGGCGTTGAAGTTGTTAAGAAGGATGGAACAAAAATTATGAAATCCATTCCCGCTTCAAACCTTGAAATCATAGACATAAGCTTTGATGATCCTGAAAGAAGAAAGATCGTTGATAGAAAGGTAAATCATAATAGCAAATCACCAGTTAAAGCTGATAAGAAGAAAGAAGAGACTAAAAAAGGAAAGGAAGAAAATAAAGAAAACAATTGAGGTTTAAAAATGTCAAGACATATAAAAAGGATTCCTGCACCAAAAAGTTGGCCAGTGCTTAGGAAGGTTAGGACTTTTATACTCAAGCCTATGCCAGGAAAGCACAGTGCAGACTATGCTCTCCCAATAGGCGTTGTTTTAAGAGACTTGTTAAAGTATGTTCATAATTTAAAAGAAGCAGAACTTGTCTTGAGGCAGAAGAAAGTTTTAGTCGATGGAAAACCCGTGAGAGAAGCGAAATACAATGTTGGATTGTTTGATGTCATATCTTTGCCTGAGGCTAAAGAGCATTATAGAATATTGATAAACTCATTCGGAAAATTACACTTAATTAAAATAAGTGATGAAGAGGCGAAGAAAAAGATAGTGAGAATTGAGTCAAAGAGGCTGGCTAAGGGAGGAAAATTCCAGTATGGTTTGAGTGATGGAAGAACAATCTTGACCAACGAGAAATATAACACATATGACTCATTAATTATTTCCTTGCCTGACCAAAAAATAATTAAAGTAGTTCCTTTCACAAAAGGAAACCTCGTGTACTTAATATCAGGAAATCATGTGGGAGTCATCGGCTCATTGAAGGAGGTTAAACCTGAAGTGAGAAGAACAAAGGTTGTTATTTCAACAGACCAGGGAGACATTGAAACATTAAAGAAATATGTGGTCATGCTTGGGGAAAAGAAACCGGAGATAAAAATTCAATAAGAACATTACAAAAAATATCATAATCATTCAAAATGGAAAAGACGGAAAATCCAATGAGGAAAATAAGGATTGAGAAAGTAACCCTTAATATGGGAACGAGCAAGAATGTAGATAAGCTTGAGAGAGCTATGAAATTGCTGGAGAGAATTACAGGAGCAAAGCCAGTGAAAACAATCACAGAGAGAAGAATTCCAACTTGGGGTTTGAGGCCTGGCATCCCCGTAGGCGCCAAAGTCACTATAAGAAAAAACACTGATGAGTTGCTCAAGAGACTCCTCCAAGCTGTCGAGAACAAATTAAAATCAAGGCAGATTAACGCCGGAACATTCGCCTTTGGAATAAAAGAATACATTGATATTCCCGGACTCAAATATGATCCTGCGCTGAAGGTTTTAGGTTTGGAAGTGACCGTCACTCTTGAACGACCAGGATACAGAATTAAGAGAAGAAGAATAAAAAATAAAAAAATCGGACGCTCACATTTAATTACAAAGGAAGAGACAATAAACTTCCTAAAAGAAAAATTCAATGTCCAAATAGATTAGGAGGCAAAACATGACAGTCAGCAGTTACAAAAAAACGATGAAACAGTTGGAGCATAAACCTGCTAAGCTCAAGAAGTTTTTGAAGCATAATGTTCCGAAGAAGAGGAGTACAGGTTTTTCAAATTACACCTGTGAAATCTGCGGAAGGAAAGGAGGCCACATAAAAAAGTATGGCCTTAGACTATGCAGGCACTGTTTCAGAGAAATAGCAAAGGACATCGGATTTAAAAAATACAATTAAGGTGAAAAAATGCTTAACGATCCAATAGCAAGTGCATTATCAAAAATACAAAAATACGACGAGCAGGGCAAGTCAGAGTGCATAATAAAACCCAGCTCGAAAGTTTTAAAGAAAGTGTTGGAGGTAATGCAGGACAATTATTACATTGGGAGCTTTGAAGAAATTCAAGATCCAAGAGGAGCTTATATAAAAGTGAACTTAATTGGTAAAATTAACAAGTGCGGAGCGATAAAGCCAAGGTTCTCCGTCAGTTTGGACACATACGAGAAGTATGAGAAGAGATACCTGCCGGCAAGGAACTTTGGAATAATTATTGTATCCACGCCGAAAGGCATAATGACTCATAAGGATGCCATAAACAAAAAACTTGGAGGAAGGTTAATAGCTTATGTTTACTAAAATGAGCGGCGAAAAAGTAAAAAAGGAATTTGTTGAAAAAGTGAAGGTTCCTGAGGGAATCTCTGTTGAAGTCAGTCCGACCTCTATTAAAATAAGCGGAAAGAAAGGAACTGTCGAGAAAGCCTACCCTTACAAGAGTTTGGTTGTTAAATTCGAGAATGATGAGGTCGTCCTAACAAGCAAGAAGAACACTCAAAGGGAATACAAGCTCATCAAGACTTACACGGCTCACATTAAAAATATGATAAAAGGAGTTCAAGAAGGTTATACTTACAAGTTGAAAATATGCTCATCTCACTTCCCTATGAAAGTTAAACTGTCTGGAAGGACATTAAAAATAGAGAACTTTTTGGGAGAGCACAATCCAAGAATCGTCAACCTTAAAGAAGGAGCCAATGTTAAAATTGACGGTGTGTATATTATAGTGGAAAGCCATGATAAAGAACTGGCTGGTCAGGTTGCCGCAGACATTGAGCAATCAACGAGGTTGACAAACAAGGACAGGAGAATTTTCCAGGATGGAGTATTCATTGTTGAGAAAGCTGGAAAACCAATTTAGGTGAAATTCATGCAAATCACAGAAGAACAAAAAAAGGACATACTGAAGAAGAGGAGCAAGAGGTTTGTCAGGCAGGATGTTAATAAAAAAGACAGGCTTGAAGAGAAATGGCATTATCCTAAAGGAATACACTCAAAGCTTAGGCATAGAAAAAGAGGCTACGGATTGATTGTTAAGACTGGATATAAAACGCCGAAATTCATAAGGGGAAGAACCTTAGACGGTAAATTAATCATCACAATTCAGAATAAAGAACAGCTTTCAAACATACCATCAGATGTAATCATTCAATTATCATCAACGTTAGGTAAGAAGAAAAGAATAGAAATACTCACTGAAATTATAGAGAAGAAGCTTCCTTATGCTGGAGATGCTGAGAAAGAGCTTAACACCATAAAGGACCTTTTGAAGCAGAGAAAAGAGCTGCGCGCTCAAAAGAAAGCAAGGAAGCAGAAGATAAAGCACGCAGAGAAGAAAGAGGAGAAGGAAGAGAAGCCTGAAAAAGATAAGAAAGCAGAGAAGAAAGAAGAGACCGAAGAAGTTGAAAAGAAGAAAGAGAAGAAAGAATTTGATAAATTGCTCACAAAAGAAAAGTAAAGGTGTAAAATGAACCTCAGAACTAAAAAGGAACTTGCTGCTCACACGCTCAAGGTTAGTCCAAAGAGGGTCTTCTTGAACCCTGAAAGATTGGACGAGATAAAAGATGCTCTTACAAGAGCTGATATAAAAGCTTTGGTTAAAGACAAGGCAATCATTAAAAAGCAGAAGAAGTCAAAATCGTCAGGAAGAACCAAAAAGTTGAAGCAGCAGAAGTCAAAAGGCAAGAGAAAAGGTCAAGGTTCTAGGAGGGGAAGGAAAACAGCGAGGTCAAAGAAGAAGGAAGTTTGGATGAACAAAGTCAGGCTTCAAAGGGATTACATAAGACAGTTGAAGGAGAAAGAGCTTTTAGATAATAAGCAATTTAGAACATTATATTTAAAAATTAAATCAGGATTTTTCAGGTCAAAAGCGCACTTGAAAATTTACCTTCAAGATTTAGGAATACTCAAGAGGGAGAGTAAAAAGACAGAGTGATCAACATGAAAAAATTAACGAAAATACCATATAGGCGAAGGCTGGAGGGAAAGACTAATTATAAGAAGAGACTCGCCCTATTAAAATCAGGAAAGGAAAGGTTGGTCATAAGAAAATCAAACAAGTACATACTTTTACAAATTGTGAAATTTGAGCCTAATGGGGATAAGGTTTTATACTCTGTAAATTCAAAAGAGTTATCAAAATTCGGTTGGAATGCAGGATTCAAAAGCATACCAGCAGCTTACTTGACTGGGTTGCTTTTAGGCAAGAAAATAAAAGGAAAGTTTGAATCTCTCATTGTGGACATAGGTGTTCAGGAGAAAAGTGACAGGCTTTTCGCAGCTCTCAAGGGAGTTGTTGATTCGGGAGTTAATGTAACACACAATCCAGAAATACTCCCTGACGAAGAGAGGATAACAGGCAAGCACATAGATTCATACTTAAAGATGGACCACAAAAACAACCAATTTTCAAAATATAAAAATATCAATTTCACTGAAATGTTCAACAAAACAAAACAGAATATTGAATCTCAAAAGGTGTGATTATGACAGTTTCAAAAAGACAAAACAACAGGAGGAGAGGACCAAAGAGGAGAATTAAAAAAAGAGTAGTTGATAATGGTCCTAAACCTTTAGTTAATGAGAATTTAGAATCTTGGAATCCCAAAACAAGCTTGGGCTTAAAAGTCAAGAACGGTGAGATAAAAAACATAGACGAAATTTTGTCGCAAGGTTTGAAAATAATTGAACCTGAAATAATAGACAAGCTTGTTCCTGACTTAAAAGTTGATTTTGTGCTTATAGGACAGTCAAAGGGAAAATTCGGCGGTGGAAGAAGGAAGATATTCAGACAGGTTCAGAAGAAAACCAGCGAGGGCAACAAGCCGAGCTTTGCAGTTTATGCAGTTGTTGGAAATGAAAACGGCTATGTTGGCGTCGGCTATGGAAAGTCAAGGGAAACAGTTCCTGCTCGTGAGAAAGCAATAAGAAATGCCAAACTCAACTTAATAAAAGTCAATCGTGGCTGCGGCTCTTGGGAGTGCAGTTGCGGCACTGAGCACAGCATTCCATTCAAGGTTGTTGGCAAGGAGGGTTCAGTTGAAGTGACATTGCTGCCTGCTCCTAAAGGTGCGGGTTTGAAGGTTCACTCAGCAGCTATGCCAATACTAAAACTTGCGGGCATCAAAGATGTTTGGTCATTTACTAGAGGCCACGCGAAAACAACAATTAATGTCATAAAGGCAACATTCAAAGCTCTTAAAAAATTATCTAATGCTAAGCAGATCGCTGAACAAAGTGGTGTTTTAAATGAGCAATAAAATCGCAGTCGTTAGGATAAGGGGAAGTGTCAAGGTAGACTCAAAAATAAAGGAGACTATGAAAAGATTGGGTTTGGTAACACAGAATACATTAGTCATACTTCCCGACACTAAAGAAGTGAAGGGTATGCTTGAGAAAGCTAAGGATTACATAACTTGGGGTCCTGTAACTGATGAAACAATCACTCTCGTAAAATCAAAGAAAAAGCCTTTTGTTGAGAAGGAGAATAAACTTATCTTCAGGCTTAATCCGCCCCGCGGAGGATTTGAGAGGAAGGGAATTAAAACTCCTTTCTCGCTAGGCGGAGCTTTAGGCAACCGCGGGGAGAAAATAAATGATTTAATCAAAAAGATGATTGAGTGATTAAAATGACATACAATAAAAGAAAGAAAAACTCACGATTGCATGGTTCTAAAACTCATGGCTACGGCTCCAAGAAAAAGCATAGGGGGGCAGGAAACAGAGGCGGCAGAGGACTCGCGGGAACTGGAAAGAGAGCGGACCAGAAAAAGCCGAGCATTTGGAAGAACACAAAATACTTCGGAAAGTACGGTTTTAAAAATCCTAATGGTAAAAAGATAAATGCAGTAAACACATTCTTCTTAATGGATAAATTCGATACACTCTTGAAAAAAGGGTTGCTGAAGCAGGAAGGCGACGCTTACTCTATAGATTTAGGGAAGTTGGGAATCAACAAGTTGCTGTCAAAAGGAAAAGTGACGAAAAAGTTCATAGTTAAAGTTGATTCAGCAACTAAGATCGCTGTTAAAAATATTGAAAATGCTGGTGGCAAGGTAATCCTTAAATCCAAGAGTGGTGAAGAATAAAATGCTTTTTGAGAATTTCTTAAAGAACCTCCCGGAAGTTGAGAAGCCTACAGAGAAGAGGCTTCCTTTCAACACGAGGATGAAGTGGACGATAATCATTCTTGTCGCCTACTTCGCTTTAGGGTTGACTCCTCTTTACGGTCTAGGTTCAAACTCTCTGCAGATGTTTGAGAGTTTGTCAATCATTTTAGGTGCGAGTTTCGGTTCATTAATTAGTTTAGGTATCGGTCCTATAGTCACAGCATCTATAGTTCTTCAACTCCTTGTTGGAGCTAATATTTTAGATATTGATTTAACTAAAGATGAAGGCAGGGCTTACTTCCAAGGACTTCAAAAAATAACCAGCATCTTCTTCATATTCTTAGAAGCAATTATTTATGTTTATATGGGAGGTTTATCAGCTGTTCCAGGTCCTAACCATGCTGCTCTTCAAATTGGGTTGGTTATTCAGTTGATCATTGGTGGTCTTTTAATCTTGTTTATGGATGAGGTTGTTGCTAAGTGGGGCTTCGGCAGCGGTATATCCTTATTTATCGTGGCGGGAGTTTCAAAGAGCATAATGATAAGGTTCTTGAGTCCATTAACAACAGCAGGGACTTTGGGCTATCCATTCGGCAGTGGGGCTCCAATAGGGAAACTTTGGGACATGATTTACGCTCTTAAGATGGGCAACATACAAGAGCTTGGATTGGCAGTTGCCTCAGTTCTTGCAACCTTATTAGTCTTTGTCTTGGTTGTTTATGTTCAGGCTATGAAGGTTGAACTTCCATTAACATTCGAACGAGTTAGGGGTTATGGAATAAGATGGCCCCTCGCATTTTTATACACATCAAATATTCCAGTAATATTAGTTGCTGCTCTCATGGCAAACTTTCAGCTTTGGGCTAAATTATTATCCTCTAAAGGAATTTACCTTCTTGGAAAGTTCCAGGGAAACATGCCCGTATCCGGTTTGGTTTATTGGACTAGCGTTCCCTCACCGGTTTATGATTTGATAAAAGGAGCTTTCACAATACAAACTCTGTGGCATACTCTTGCGTACATAACCTTCTTGACCTTGGGCTCATTGTTGTTTTCAGTCCTTTGGGTTGCAACATCAGGTATTGATGCTAAGAGTCAGGCTAAGCAGATTCTTGCTTCAGGCCTTAAAATACCCGGCTTCAGAAAGGATATAAGAATATTGGAGAGGGTCCTTAACAGGTATATCATGCCGCTTGCCGTTATGGGTGGTATAGCTGTTGGAATCTTAGCTTCCATAGCGGACATATCAGGAGCCTTGAGTCGTGGAACTGGAATACTGCTCGCTGTTATGATCCTGTATCAGATGTATGAGCAGATAGCCAGGGAGCACATGATGGAAATGACCCCTGCATTGAGAAAGTTTATAAAGTAAAAGGAGTTTCTAAAAGCATGATAAACGGAGCATTCTTAGACCCGCTGATGAAGCCTTTCATTTCAGGAAGTCCAGCTTTAACCTTATTCTTAATATCTATTGTTCTCTCATTCTTGTCCATACTCGCTTACAAGTACACAACCAATCAGGAAGAGTTGAAGAAGCTCAGGGAGAAAACTGTTAAGATACAGAAGAGGATGAAGGAGCTTCAAAAGAACTTCAAAAAGAAAGAGTCACAAAAAGAGATTAACAAACTGAACATGGAGATGATGCTCCTTTCAGGCCAGCAGATGAAGCACTCAATGAAATCAACTTTAATAACCTTAATTCCCTTCCTGCTCATATTTGCTTGGCTCGGCGCTCACTACTCCTACCAGCCATTATATCCAAATCAGCCATTTAATGTTACCCTGTTATCTCCAAAGAACATTACATCAGTATCCTTGTCCGCTGTTCCAAAAAATATTAGTCTTATAAATTCTCAAGTTTCAGTGAGCTCGAACAAGGGGGAAATCGTTTATTCTAAAACTTTTACTTTGAAGGCTCCTCGTGGCAAGTATTCTCTAATATTTAAGAGTGGAAACTCAACTTTAGTGACTAAAGATATCCTAATTACATCAGAAAGCGAATACTCCAAGCCGGAAGAAACTTACAAGGATAAAGATTTAACCATCAAAATAAGCAATAAATCATTGAGGATAAACCTCCTCGGCATAAGAATGAGCTGGTTTTGGTATTACTTCATTATAATGCTCGTGTTCAGTTCTCTGTTTAGAAAGCTTCTTAAAGTTTATTGAGGCAAACCAAAACTTTTTAAATGAAATCTATCTCCCAAGTAGCAAATTATGATTATGGGTGTTTATTATGGCTGATGCAAGATTTAAATCAAGAAGTTTTAGGCGAGTAGCGAAGAGGACTCCGAAGTTTGGTTCAAAGATGACTTTTGAGAGGAGAAAACCTAGAAAAGCAGTTTGTGCAATATGCGGTAAAGAAATTCACGGTGTTAAAAACTTACTCCCTAAAGACCTTAGAAAACTTGCCAAAAGTCAAAGGACGGTTGCGAGGCCTTACGGTGCTTACATATGCTCTGAATGTTTGAGAAAGCTCATGAAGGAAAAGGCAAGATTATCAAAGTATAACAAACAATAAGTGAGGTGGAACTATGATTAATGTTGGAAGGTTAATAATGAAAACAGCTGGACGCGATGCTGGAAAATACGGCGTAATAGTTGATGTGATTGATAATAATTTCGTTCTTATAGACGGTCAAGTTAGGAGAAGAAAAGTCAACATCAAACATGTTGAACCGTTGCTTCCAACTTTGGATATTCAGAAAGGAGCAAGTCATGAAGCTGTTGTCGACGCCTTAAAAAAGCTCGACATTGAAGTTGTTGACACAAAGAAGAAAGAACAGAAGCCGAAACCAGTTAAGAAGAGAATATTAAACAGTAAGAAAAGCAAGGATAAAGAAGCTAAGTCGCAATAACCATAACCTTTTTATATTTCTTAATTCTTATTTCTCATTGGTGAGTTTATGAGTGGTTATTCTCTTAAAAAAGAGGTTGTTGTTTTTTCGGTGTTGTTAGTGTTGTTGTTTTTTGCTGTTCTTTTATTGTTCTTGCATTATAAGAGGAGTGCGGCTCCTGTTGAAGTTCCTAATCATGTTGAGAAGGTTAGTATGAGGCAGGTTGTTTTGGATTATGCTCGTAAGTTTGACTCTTCATTGAATAATTTAAGTTTTGAAAGAGTGAGGGTTAATTTGTCGTTTGGTTTTTCAAAATTGAATAATCAGAATTTGTGGGATTTGTTCTCTTCTGGTAATGTTGAGTATAATGTTTCTGGTGTTTCTGTTAGGGATAAGAATATTATTTTGAATTTGTCTGATGATGGTGAGGTTGTTTCTGCTGAGTTTTATTATTATTCGAATAGGTCTTTTCTGGTTCCTTTTGCTTCTTCTCTTGGAACAAATGTGGATTATTATTCTTGTGATAAGAATTATTCTGCGAGGTCTTTCTTTTATGTGGATAATGATAACATTACACTGTCAGGTTATGAGTTGGTTTACTTGCCGAACAATATGACTACTACTGATGTTTTTATTACGCGGGATGGTTATGATGTTGTTTCTCCGGCGGTTTTGAGGTTGTTTGATTGTAAGAAGGTGAAAGAATGAGTAAGAAGTTTTTTATTATTTTGGCTTTGATGGTTGTTTTCTCTTCTTTATTTCTTGTTGTAATCTACTCAAAGTCAGCTTCCGCTTATTGTTCTTCAGGTTATACGAAGAGATGTACTGATGCCGCTCACTCTGGAAATGATTGGAAGTGTGTGCAAACCTGTACTGCTAATCATGAGTGGGGAAATTGTGAGTGTACTAAATTATGCGATCATCTTGGTGACTTTACATCCTTGAGCTGTGCTGGTCGTGGAAAAGTTAAAGCTACCTGTCATAACGGAGGAACAGTTACTATTAATTGTGGTGCTTTGACTCCTGCAGATAGAGCTAAAGTTAGTAGTTGTTGTGCGGAGGATAACACTCCTCTTTCTTCTTCAACAGGGGGCGGTACTTGTTTAGTTGGTTCTTGTATTTATGATAATTGTGTTGAGAAGCAGATTCCTTCTAACGGTGGTTCTTGTCCTTCTGCTGGTTGTACTGGCAGTAGTCAGTGTCTTGCTAAGATGAAGGAGTGTACGAAGGATTCTGATTGTTCTGTTGATAATCCCTGTGTTGTTGCTTCTTGTAAGCCTTCTTTTGTTGCTGAGGACGAAGTTAATCATATTAAGAGGTGCCACTATGATATTTTTTCTAAGGATTTTGAGCCCTGCGGTGATGGTAAGTATTGTTATTTTGGTAATTGCACTACTCTGACTTGTTCTCAGTTTGGTGGTAAATGTGTTGATTCTGTTGGTCAGGGTTATGTTGAGGTTAATGTTTCTTGTTCTGGTGGTAAGGTTTGTGAAGTTAAATCTTCTCAAGGAGTTTCTACTGTTTCAGAGGGAGTTTTCTATTTTGGAGATATTGGAGATGCTTTTGTTGTTAATTTAGATTCTTCCCATTTTGTAGTTGCTTACACTTCAGATAATTCAATATATGAAGAGTTTGGTGCGGTTCGTGTTGGTCATTTTGATGGTTCTCATATTGTTTGGGATGTGAATAGTTCGGAGTTTTCTTGGGGATACACTAAGATCCTCTCTTTGAAAAATCTTGGTTCTGGGTATTTCCTTCTTACCTATGTTGGTTGCAATGCGAAAGCTGTTGTTCGTGTTGGTCATTTTGATGGTTCTAAAATTGTTTGGGATGTTGATAAAGAAATTTTTGGTTTTGATGGTTCTCTTCTTTCTGCTTCTGTTTCAATTTTTAATTCTTCTGATTTTATCTTATCAGGATCTGTAATTAATTGGAGTAAGGATTTTGGAATTATTTATATTGGTCATTTTGATAAATTGAATAAACGCATTAATTGGAAAGTAAAATCTAATCTTTCTTTCAGTGGCGCTCCTCATTACCATAATTTACATGTTTCTTACTTGAATTCCTCTTATTTTATCCTACTTATGGATAATAAAGTTCGTGTTGGTCATTTTGATGGTTCTAAAATTGTTTGGGATACTTCATTTTTGTCTTATTCTGATTATGAATATCTTGATTCTTCCTCAATCAGTGCTCTGAACAGCAAGTATTTTGTAATTTATTATAAAAATGTTTTAGATTCAGGTTCGATTTATTATTCTGATTATGATTATGTTCGTGTTGGTCATTTTGATTATATAAATAAAAAAATTGTTTTTGATACTCCTCCAGTTGAGAGTAATAAAGAACGCCAATCTCGCGGATTTATTGTGGTTCCTTTACAGAATGATCATTTTCTTATTTCATTTGAGGGTGAGTCTTTAGTTAACAGATCATCAAATGAAACTTACAATAGTAAAAATTGGATAA
Organism: Candidatus Woesearchaeota archaeon; assembly: GCA_015520525.1. Taxonomy (GTDB): domain Archaea; phylum Nanobdellota; class Nanobdellia; order Woesearchaeales; family WAPY01; genus WAPY01. Next base: position 1,077 of record WAPY01000011.1, on the reverse strand, counting down.
ATTTGTCTAAAGCGCTTGGAGATTATAAGATAATATCTGAAGAGGTTGTCCGTTTTGGTCATTTTGATGAAGCGAGTAAAAAAATTGTTTGGGATACTGATGAGTTAACTTCTCCAATTTTTGGGGGTTATAGTTCATTTCCGTATAATGATAATTATCTTTCAATTTTAGATCCTTCTCATGTCGTTTTTCTTTACGACTTTTCACCGTATGAGAATTATTCTTATCCTTTCTTTTATCCTCCGCATTATGGCATAATTCAAATAAGCGCTTTGAACTTTTCTGGGCAAATGTCTCGCTGTAATTTTGATGGGGTCTGTGATCAAGGATTTGGGGAGGATGTTTCTTCTTGTGCTTATGATTGTGGGTGTAAGTCGAATCATGATTGTTGGCTTAATGATAACGTTGAAGGAATCTGTTCTGCTGGGGTTTGTTATTATTCTGGTTCGCGAGGTTTGAGTGAACATTATCCATTTGAAGGAACTTCTGAGCAGCGTCTTTCTTTGCTTTCTCGTTTTTTGTTGAATTTTTCTCGTTCGGAGGGTTTTGGTGTTGTTGGTTTGTTTTGTGGTGGTTCTTCTGTTGTGTTTCCTCGTTATGATTCTTTGAAGGGTTCTTTGGGTTGTGTTTTGTCTGGTGATGTTGGTGAGCGTGTTGGGGGTTTTGTTTTGTCAAATTCTTTTAAGTTGAGTGATGTTTTGTCTGTTTTGAATTTGAGTGATACTGATTGTGGTAATGTTTGGTCTAGTAACTCTAATAAAGATGGTTGGTTTTCTTGTGCTGGTAAGAGGGTTTGGTTGAATCCTGTGCGTGGTTTGTTGGTTTTTGGTTCTTCTGGTGTGGATTTTGGTGGTGTTAGTTTTTGGTTGGATCCTTTTTCTGTTTTGGTGAGGTTTGTTAGGCGTTTGTTGTATTCTGGTGTTGTTGGTGTTGGTGATTTAGCGGGTTATTCTAGTTTTAGGGGTTTGTATTATTTTGTTCAGAGTAAGCCTTTTGGTGTTCATCATGTTGTTGGTGTTTTGAATGGTTCTGGTTTGTTTGTTGATTTTGCTGGTTTTTGTTCTAATGTGAGTTCGT
>WAPY01000010.1 GCA_015520525.1 Candidatus Woesearchaeota archaeon | reverse complement strand
GATTATACTCAAGCAAGCCTAGTGTTCAAGGATATGCGGTTGCAAATCTGAACGCTTCAGCAGTAACCTCATTCGCAGGTTTCATAATCTCTTTCGCAGTATTTCTCTTGGTGGTTCTTGTTCTAATTGTTAAAAATAACAAAGAGAATAAAGAGTAAATATTGATTATAATCAGCTATAGAAAAGTTTAAATAAACAGCTCATTTAAAAGAGGCAATGATTATCACAAGCGAGCAAACAAAAGGCAAGTCTGAGGAAGTTCTTTCAATATGTTCAATATGCAAGAAGAGGTCTCACTGCAAGGATTACTTAGCCAGTGTCAACATGAGTAAGCACGGTTTCTCAGTGACCATAACTGAATGCCCAAATTTTGAGAAGGAATAAATCTTTATTTAGTAAAATTTATAAGCTTCCTCAGGGCTCAAGCTCTCAAGGGGCCGTAGTGTAGCTTGGCTATCACTCTAGCTTGGGGTGCTAGCAACCCGTGTTCAAAACAGCTTTTTTGACAATTTCAGTTGGAAATTGCTGGTGAAAGTCACGGCGGCCCCATCTTATTATATTTTCTTTAATGTATCGCAAAAATTTATAAACGCAGTGTGAACTCTTTTGTAGTATGAGATTAGCTTTTGTGGATAAGGAAAAGTGCAAAGGCGGTGTTGATTGCCCTTACATTTGTATGAATGTTTGTCCCGTAAATAGAAACGGCGGAGAATGTATTACAAAAACAGAGGACGGCAAGGTTTCTATAGATGAAAATCTTTGCATCGGTTGCGGTATCTGTGTTAAAAGATGCCCAGCTAAAGCCATTTCAATCTTTAATCTTCCAGAACAGCTCACAGAACAGCCAGTTCATCGCTTCGGCAAGAATGGTTTTATACTCTACAGTCTGCCACAGCCATTATTCAACAATGTCGTTGGAGTTTTGGGTGTTAACGGCATTGGAAAAACTACAGCTGTTAAAATCCTTGCTGGGATTCTTGAGCCTAATCTGGGGAAAGATTCTGCGAGTTTTGACGAGCTTCTTGAATTCTTTAAGGGTTCGAAAGTTCAGAAATTTTTTGAGGATTTGAGAGACAAGAAGATAAAAATCGCCTACAAACCTCAAAATATTGATTTAATACCTAAATTATACTCTGGAAAGGTTGAGGATTTGCTTAAAAAGGTTGATGAGACAGATAATTTTGACAAAATTGTTGAAGAGTTTGATTTAAAAGACATTCTCAAAAATGATATTAAAAAGATAAGCGGCGGCGAGCTTCAGAGAGTTGCCATAGCTGCAACCTTTTTGAAGGACGCCAATTTTTATGTTTTTGACGAACCAACATCTTATTTGGATATAAAGCAGAGGATGAGAATTGCTAAACTCATCAGAAGTTTATCCTCAGAAAAGACCGCTGTGCTTGTTGTTGAGCATGATTTGATAATTCTTGATTATATGACTGACTTGACAAATATTATGTTTGGTGATGCTGGCCATTATGGAATTGTCGCTAAACTTAAGACGACGAGGGTTGCTATAAATGAGTACTTGGACGGCTTTTTGAAGGCGGAGAATGTTAGAATAAGAGATAAGCCTATTAAGTTCTTTGAAAAACCGCCTGCCAACTTTAAGGAAACCGCCGTCTTAACCTCTTGGGAGAATGTTAAAAAGAAGATAGGAACTTTTGTTCTTCAAGCTGAAAAAGGGAGTATATTCAAAAATCAAGTTATAGGAGTCTTGGGAGAAAATGGCATTGGAAAAACGAGTTTTGTAAGAATCTTGGCTGGTGAGTTAACCCCTGACTCTGGAAGCTTCAACAAGATTAAAGCGTCGTACAAGCCTCAATACTTGAATGAGGCTGTTTATAATAAGGAAGATGAACTTGTTGTTAACTTTTTGAGAGATGCTATTCAGAAGTATAACATTGAGCTTGTTAGACCGCTCAACCTTCAGCCTTTGTTCATGAAAAAAATTTCAACTCTCAGCGGCGGCGAGCTTCAGAGAGTTTTGATAGCTAAAACCTTGAGTGAGGATGCCGACCTTTATTTGTTGGACGAGCCCTCAGCTTATTTAGACGCTGACCAGAGGGTTAAGGCGGCTAAGGTTATGAAGGATTTTGCGACTAACAATAAAAAGGCTCTTTTAGTGGTTGACCATGACCTTTTGTTCCTTGACTTAATTTCGGACTCCCTAATCGTGTTTGAAGGAAAACCAGCTGAACTTGGAAGAGTCATAGGCCCCATGCCGATGCGTGAAGGTATGAATAGGTTCCTCAGAACCTTAGGGGTCACACTAAGGAGAGATGTTGAATCTAAAAGGCCGAGGATTAACAAGGAAAATTCTCGTAAGGATAGGGAGCAGAAGAGCAAGGGGGAGTATTATTACGGGTAAATTAATATGAAGCTTGGTGTTTTATTATCCGGCGGGAAAGATTCTCTTTTGGCGCTTTATCGTGCAAGCAAGTTTCATAAAATTTCGTGCCTCATTAATATAAATTCTTTGAATCAGGACAGTTTTGTTTTTCACACTCCCGCATCAGATATTACTGTGTTGCAGAGTAAGGCTTTGGGCATTCCTCTCATTAGGAGGACAACAAAAGGAGTTAAGGGTAAAGAATTATTAACCTTGAGAAAAGCTCTGTCGGAGGCAATTAGAAAGTATGATATTCAAGGTGTGGTTTCAGGAGCTGTAATGTCATCTTATCAAAACATAAGGTTTCAAAAGATATGCAACGATCTTAACTTAACATCTTTTAATCCCTTATGGCTTTCAAGGCCGTTTGATGTTCTCAACGATTTAATAAAAAATAATTTTGAAGTGATTGTTTCGTCAGTAGCAGCTTATCCTCTTGATAAGAATTTTATTGGCAGAAGAATAGATGATAACTTTGTAAAGGACATGAGAAAATTAAATTCAAAGTTTAGCATAAGCCCGACAGGTGAAGGGGGTGAGTTTGAAACTCTCGTTTTAGATATGCCCTTGTTCAAGAAGAGAATAAAGATAAAAGATTATAAAGTTTTATACAAGTCTTATTCGGGAAGAATCATAATTAGAAAAGCCGAGCTGGTTGATAAGAATGAAAGATAATAAGG
>WAPY01000009.1 GCA_015520525.1 Candidatus Woesearchaeota archaeon | reverse complement strand
ATTAAAAGTTTTGCTGTTACTTTAAAATAAAAACTTACAATTGTATATGCTGTGTCGGCTATCAATAAATTTTTATAGGAGTGCGACATTTTATTGAGTATGAGAGTGAGAAAACCAATCGCGTCAGGTTCTTTCTATGATGAGAATCCGAAACTCCTTCAGCAGCAGATAGAAAATGCGTTTACAGATGAGCTTGGACCTGGAGCTTTACCTATTAAGAAGAGAGCAGGATTTATTTATGGAGCCATAGTTCCCCACGCAGGATATGCCTATTCAGGTCCCTGCGCTGCTTGGGCTTATAAGGAGCTTGGCGAGGCGGAGCCGGCTGAAACTTATGTTATTCTTGGACCAAACCATACGGGCATGGGAACTTCGGGAGTGAGCACTCAAGCTTTCTCAACTCCCTTTGGTGTTGTCAGGAGCGACAAGAAGCTTGCGGATTATTTGGTAAATAAAGGATCAATAAAAAACGACGAGCTTCCCCACATGCAGGAGCACAGTGTTGAGGTTCAGCTTCCTTTCCTCCAATTTATAAATAGGGATGTTGAATCTTGGAAGATACTCCCAGTGGTTCTTTCAGACGATGTTGATTATAAGCAGTTCGCCACCGATTTAAAAGAGGCTGTGATAGACCTCGACAAAAAAATTACTGTCATAGCGAGCAGTGACTTCACCCACTACGGGCACGCTTACGGTTACATTCCTTTCAGCTTGGATGTTCCCAACAAATTAAAAGAGCTTGACATGGGAGCTGCGGAGTTCATAAAAAAGAAGGATGATGTTGGATTCTTAAATTATGTTGATGACACTGGAGCGACCATATGCGGGAGCATACCTATTGCCACATTGTTGAGGCTTATGAACAACCGCAGGGCTGAACTTCTTCAATACTATAGGTCTGGAGATTTAGTAGGCAATTACAAGAACAGTGTAAGCTACGCTTCAATAATTTTCAGGTAAGAATTAAAATGAGATTAAAGCGGTTGAGCAATAAAGAGATTAGAGAGTTGAATAAGGACAACAGCCTTGTGAGGTTGAATATTTCCTTCAACAAGGGAGAAGAGCTTTACATTGTTTCCGACAAGTCTTATCCGGATATGATAATTAAAGATAGAAAAGCTATCTTGTTCAAGGACGAAAAAGATGAATGGATTCCTTCTCTTTACTTAATTACCAACAACAAAAATGCTTATGAAGTTCTCCCAAAAGTTGCGGTCAATGATGGAGCCGTCAAGTTCATCCTCAATGGAGCGAACATTATGAGGCCGGGAATTGTTGATTGGACGGACTTCTCAAAGGATGATGTTGTTTTAGTTCTGAACAAGAATAAAGGCATCCTTGCTGTGGGCTCTGCTGTTATTTCTTCTGAGGATATGCGTAGTTTAAGCAGAGGAGTCGTTGTTAATAACCTTCATCATGTAAATGATAACATTTTCAAATTTACCCGTTAGGCTTATCTGACAGGTCAAAGAATTTTTTAAGCCTTCTCTCTTTTGGTATGTAATTTTTCACGACTCCTTCATTTGTCATTAATCCGCAGCCTAAGAAATGGTCAAAGTTGTCATGAAATTTTAGGATAATAAAACCTGGTTCGCAGTTAGAGTTATAGTCTGCATTCTCAACTTGTATATCTTTGCCGAGTATCCAAGATTTCATGTCTTCTCTGTTTATAGAGAGCACATTTTTCTTTGCTGTTTTTCCTACAATCTGAGAACCTTCAATGCTTAACCTTATTTTAGCATGGTTGAACTTGGGCTCTATTGACGCAAGGTAAAGTCCAATATTGTCAATTCTTAAATCTTTTAGAGGGAGAAGCTCCAGCTCCCTATTTGTTATGTATATCCTGTCGCCAGATTGTATAAACACATAATCTTGTAAAGTTTCCTTATTGAAGGCAAATCTTTCTTCCAGCATTGAAAGAATAAGTTTCCTGCTCTTTGAGTTGAGAATTTTCTGCCTCATATTAAACTCCCCAAACAGGATTTGATTTTCTCATTATCTCACTTATCTCCTTCAAAACTTGAATCTCGCTCTTCGTGAGGTATTTTCTCAAATCTTTTAATTTTCTGAACTCTTCTTCCGTCAGAAATGAGTATAAGGTTTCATTTTTTGAAACCTGCCTTCCGATAGTAATTCCCTCAAGAGAAACCGCAACTTGCTTTCCTTCTTCAGCAGATTCAACATTCTTTTTCTCGACTTGTATTGCTTTTACTGAGCAGACCTGAATTCCTTTGTTGTTCATCAGCTTTTTGTTGGCTTTTAATGTTCCAAGCTCGACTTCTACACCGACTATTGCGGGATTTGACTGTCTAAATATGAATTGAGGTAGAATCTTTATCTTAAATGGCCTCGTCAGGTTGGCCAACTCTTCATTTACTTTCTCATCCTCCATCTCTTTAACATAATCCTTGTACTCGTCAAGAATCTTGTAAATTACTCTTCCAGTTATCCTTTTAATTCCTTTTTTGTTGTTCTTATTTTTGTCAAAGTAAGCGTCAGCTTCCTTCGTTGATGTGGTGTTAAATCCGAGTATAACTCTGTACTTTTCATCATCATTTGATTCTGCGTTTATTATATCCTTTTTTGTTATCTGTCCTAAAGACGCTGACCTTATTGGTATTCCCTCATTTTTGAGCATAAAACTCAAACCTTCCAGAGAACCTAAGGAATCTGCTTTTATTATGATTCCTTCTTTGTCATTGCTGAAGACAACATCTCCCACCTCTGATTTTATCTTTTCTTTCAACTTGTCAATATTTTCCCCTTCTTCAACAGAGTACAAGGGCATTCCTGCGAACAATTTTTCATCTGATGACACAACTAATTTAACTCCCGCAGCAGCTTTTACCTCGTCAACGGATTTAAACTTGGCGTGTTTATCCCTCATTTCATTCAATGGCAGTGGCTGGAGTAATGCTTTAATCTTGGCAACTACCGGCTCTCCTAAAGTCCCAATTATTACCTTATCCTTTTTTCTGAGTATGCCGTCATAAAGTATTACATTTAATGTTTCCCCAAAGCCCGGCTCTTCTTTGACCTCTAATATTGTTCCTTTGGCTCTGCCTCCAAGGTCAACTTTCAATGTTGATGCAAGATACTTTTGAGTGAGGCCTGTCAGGGCCATTATAAGCTCTGGAATTCCTTCTCCAGTCTTGGCTGACACGGGAACTATAGCAACCTGCTTTGAATAATCACTCACTCTATCAAACCTTTCCGATTCAAATCCTAATTCATAAAGTGAAGAAACAAGGTTGTAAAGCCTCGCATCGAGCTCTCTCTGAACAGACTCTCCTTGATTTTTTATGGAAGGCAACAGAGCTCCTTTGTGAGAAACCCATCCTGGGATTAAATCTATTTTATTCGCTGCAACTATGAAAGGCGTCTTATACTCTTTGAGTATGTTTATGGATTCTACTGTTTGAGGCTTGAATCCTTCATTAACATCCACAACGAGTATTGCAATGTCCGCCAGGTTTCCTCCTCTTCTTCTTAAGCTCTGAAACGCAGCATGCCCCGGAGTATCTATGAACAAAAGTCCGGGTATATCAAATTTTATTTGTATATTTTTTAAGAGGTCTTTGCAAACCTCTTTTATAGTTAATGATGGAATTAATGAAGCTCCTATCTCTTGAGTTATGCCCCCTTCCTCTGTGGAGGTGATAAAAGTTCCTCTTATTTTATCAAGTATTGAGGACTTGCCGTGGTCAACATGGCCTACCACCACACATATGGGGCTTCTCAGCACTTTCTTTACATTTTCTTCAGGCATATTCAAAAGAACAGAGCATTAT
>WAPY01000008.1 GCA_015520525.1 Candidatus Woesearchaeota archaeon | reverse complement strand
TATGAAGATTCCTGTTTATACATGAATAAAACCAGAAGAGGATTTATCTTCTCTCGGATGCAGGTTTTCACGAAAAAGTTAGTTTTATCTTCAAGGCTTGGATTATGTCTCTTAAATTCTCCTCTTACAACATTGCTTATCCAGTTGTAATAAAATTTGTTTCCAATCATCTCTTTAGGCAGTAAACAGGCATAAGGTTCTTTACTGTTTAAGTATTCCTTGAACTCCTTCCTTTCCTTTACAACTTCTTCTATGCTTCTGTAAATCTCTTTCTTGTATGTGGGGTCAATCCAATCTTCTTTATTCATAATTATTGAAGAGTATGTTAATTTTTTCAGAGGATATTCTTGGTTTTTTACTTCGTCTTTTGTTGGCCCCAAGATTAATGCGCTTAGGAATGCTAAAGTTGTAATTCCAATCAACATAGTTCTTCTAAATCCAGAGTAAACATCAAAATCAACTTCCTCTTCGAGATTTTTATCACTCATAAATAGGGGGAAGTTGGACTGATATTTATACTTGGTGTTTCTTGTTAATTCTGATGCGAATCCTTTATTGCTTTTATCACAGTGTTATAAATCCTCTCAACACTCTCTTTTGTGCCCCAAGGTTTCATGAAAGTTTTTGTTTTATCAACTTCTTTAATTAGCTCTTCAAGTGAGAACTTGTTTTGGTTTAATCCAACTGAGAAGTATCCTCTCTTTTTGTAAAGTCTTGCGAGATATTCCTGCTCTGTTTGATGCGGAGTTGGGAACAGTATGGCTTTCTTGTTAAGTTCAACCAAATCCATGACAGTTGTGTAGCCGGCTCTTGAAATGATTGTCTTTGCCCTGCTGAATAATTCCTCTCTCAATTTTCCGGCGGCGAATGAATAGATAGTTATGTCGCCTTCTTTCTTTACCGTGTTCTTTGATGTGTCTCCAAGTATGAAAACTTTCTTTCCTTGTATATTTTTGGACTGTTCTATAAGTTTTGACACAAAGCTGTCTTTGTATTCCAGCAAGTATCCACTTATTATGAACAAGTAATCTATGTCCTTTTTTATTTTAAGGTCATTATAAGATGATAATACTCCTACATATTCATGGTTTAACCTGCTTATCCCCTTCGGATGAGAAAGTTCTCCCGCTAAATTCTCTTCTCTGTCTTCATAGTCTGGAATGAACACTTTGTCAAAATTGCTCAAGAGTTTTATATTGTTGCTTTCAACTATCGGAGATGCCCAGCTTAATAATGAGGGAACTTTGAACTTTATTTGGTGGGAAACAATAAATGAAGGCACTTTTTTGCTGTAGCACCCATATCTCCCATCGGATATTATGAATTCTAAATTTTTCTCTTGATTAACTATGTCATTTATGTACTTATGCTCTTCGTTCATTACTCTGAATGTTCTGTTTAAGTCTTTGATTAGATAATAAAAGAAAGACAGTCCTCTTTTTCTTTCTAAAGGAGGATAAGCTTCTAACTCCCTGAATTCAACATTGTTGGCATTGTCTCTTAACTCTTCCTTTAAGAATCTCAACGCGTTTCCGTTTGATAAAATTATTAGGTGGTAATCCTCCTTTAAGAACCTCTTTATTATTGGAAGTTCTCTTGTTGCATGGCCTAACCCTTGATTTGTTATTGCAAACAATCCTTTTTTCATTTTAACTTATTGCCTCCTCTTCTTCAGCATTCCTCCATGATATATTGCTTAATATATTTGAGTAATTAAAAAGTTCAACATAATCGTAGCTGTTGGTTAATCTTTGTTTTGTTGTTATATTTTTAATTTTTCCTATTTCTATACTGCCTTTTAATCTTTCAGTCCAGCCTTTTGTTTTTATAAAAAAATAGTTTAAATTTATTGTTGTGTTGCACTCATTCTCAATTGAGATTTTCTCTTTGCCTTTGTCATTTCCTTTAGGATTTGGCAGAACTGATTTAATTATTATGCACGAATTATTCAACCTGGTCCTTTTGTAGTTCTTTATTAAAAAGTATTCTCTTGCAAATTTCTGCGCTGTTTTAGGGTCCTTTATGATTATCACATTCTCCCAATTGTTGTATTCTGCGTTGTAGCTCGGGTTGTAGCTTCCCGTGATTGTTGTTTTATTGTCTATTATAAACACTTTGTTGTGCATGTTGTAATCGTTCTTATCTATGGTGGTTATACTCCTTAATTTATTGGGGAGTATCTCGTAAAACTTGCTTTCTACGATTCCTTCAGCATATATTCCTTGAGCCTTCTTTTTCATAATCTCATCTGCTATTTCCTTGTCTGTGAAGCTGAAGGTCATAAAGTACACGCTCTCTTTTGCTCTTTTGATCTCATCTTCTATCAATAATTTGCAGTTGCTTGTTTGTGAGAAACAGTTGATTATTGTGATGTTGTCTCCGCTGTCAGTTATTTTTACAATCCCCTCTTTTTTATCTGTGAAATTGCTCTTGATCTCATCTCTGAACACATCAGCAAGCTTCTCCGAATTAATCATGAGAATATTGTTGTTGTCATAGTAGTTCCCTCTGTATGTTGGGTTGTAGCTTCCGATTAAAGTCTCATTTCCGAAAACGCAGAATTTCATGTGCATAAGTCCTTTGCTTAATTTTATCCTGTGCACAAATTTTTCATTTGGAGTTTTTGATCTGTAGTCAATGTAGAGGCTTCCATTCTTCTTTTTTATCATGTTTAACAGTTCAGGCAGATTCTCCTCGAAGAAGTAGCAGGTTGGAGTCTTGTTTGTTCTGTTGAGCGAATCAAGTATCTGGTCTATGCATTTATCTTCCGGGCAGAAGTATGCTTCTATGCTTATGTTGTCTTTAAGATTTTTAATGTTGTAGTCTTTCATGAAGAACCCGGTTATCTGGTTTTTATCGTTTTTGATGTTTAACCTTAAATTTATGAGGAAGCTTAATATTAGCAAGGTAAGAATGATTATTGTCGCTTCTTTCCTTCTCATTTTACCTCTGCTTATTTTGGGTTTTTTCTCCACATATTTTCTCGTAGCTTTTGACCATTGAAAATTTTGTTCCTGGGTGGTGTTCTTCTATTTTTATCAATTCCTCGCTTAAGATATTGTCTTCCTTATTATCCTTTGAATTCAGTTCCTTTTCTATCTTGAGTATCTTTTTGCTGTCGTAGAATGTTTTATCATCTTCATCTAACCTTCTGTATATGTGCGCTTCGGATTTGAGAATATTAATCAATGGGCTGTTAAGTTCTTCTTTGCAGATATCTTCTCCTTTTGTCAGCTGTTTCATCACCATAAGAGCGATGTCGTCGCTTGTTGTTTCCTTTATTGTTATTTCCTCTTTTGATTTGTATTTGTGCTCTTTGCTCTTGACTTCATAAGGGATGTGGCTCTTTTTTAGAATTGGAAGAATTATTTTCTCAATTAGAAAATGTGTGTCATCTGTGTTTTTTATTATTATAACCCTTCGGATTTGTTTGGTTTTAAACTTGTCAATTATGTTAATCCTCCTGAAATCTCTTTTTATTCTTGCTTCTATCTGCTTTCTAAAGTGGAATCTGCATAGTGGTTTTGAGAACTTGTAATAAACTAACGCTTTCCTATTGCACAGGGAACATTTCATATTGTTTGCACTCATTCTCCCGTTTTAATTGTTTGTTACTACTTTTATATACTCAAAAATGGAAAAGTTTAAATATAAGCTTCACATTACACTTACTATAAAGTGGTTAACAAGTTAATGCTTGTCTATCACCTCTTTTTCCTGGG
>WAPY01000007.1 GCA_015520525.1 Candidatus Woesearchaeota archaeon | reverse complement strand
CTAATTGATTTGTCTCTTTACTTGGTGAAGCATAAAACTTTAGTTATGTCTGATTTTCACATCGGCTTAGAGGAGGAATTAAATCAAGAGGGAGTTTTTGTTCCAAGATATCAGTTTAAAGCCACATTAAAAAGGTTGGATTCAATTTTTGAGGCAATAGGCAAATTGAAACTTCCTTTAGAGAGAGTGGTGATAAATGGGGATTTAAAGCATGAGTTTGGCAGGATATCAAATCAGGAGTGGAAGGATACAATACAGTTAATTGATTATCTAAACAGCAAGAGCAGGGAGGTTGTGCTGATAAAAGGAAATCATGACACCATATTGAAGCCCATAGCTGAGAAGAAGAATTTAATTATCCTCAACGAATTGATTTTAGGAGATACTTTAATAACGCACGGCAATAAGATTACGAGCTCTGCCAAAAGCAGGAAGATAAAACAGATAATCATAGGCCATGAACATCCTGCAATATCCATAACTGATGGGATAAGAAAAGAATTGTTCAAGACTTTTCTCATAGGAAGATGGAAGGGCAAGAGATTAATCGTTCTGCCTTCCTTCTGCTTATCGAGAGTGGGTTCAAACATAGAAAATGAAGTTTTAAGTCCATTCTTAAAGGAGTCAAACTTGAAAGATTTTGATGTTGTTATAGTTGGGAAGGGACTACATTACTTTGGAAGGCTGGCAGACATTGAAAGATTAAAAGAATAAAAGATAATTTAAAAGACCAAATAGAAAATCACAAAACAAAAACAGGTTAACCCAGTTTATAATGCCAGCAGTTTAATAATGAAGACAATAATCAAGATTACCACTACAACATTTGCAACTATTAATGTTATTAGGAATGGACTCATTCCCTCTCCTTTTTCATTGCCGACTTCAACAGCCGTATAATGCTGTTCTTCGTTGTTTGTGTTGACAACTTCAATTGTTGATGTTGTTGTGTTTTTCTGATTACTTATTGTGTTGTTGCCTGCTGAACTGCTTGATCCGCTGTTTGAATTCCCGTTTGAGCTTCCGCAGTCTTCAACCTCCAAGTTCAAAATCCTGTAGTCTGATAAAACTCCTCCAGTGTAGTATGTCTTCAATATTATTGTGTAGTTTCCTGATTTAACATCATCCGGAACTTGGAAGCTGTAATCAAAGCTCTTTGAATTTCTGTCTGAGAAGGGGTCTTGTTCAAGACTAAAGCTTTCCCTCTTTTCAATGCTCAACGGCTTTGATTCTATAATGAGAGCAGCATCGTCTTCATCATTCCTTCCTAAATTCATAACCTCCCCATTTATAAACACTTGTCTGTCACAGCTTACAGAGTCAGGGAATATGCTGTAACCAATTAATCTTACATCGTGATCCTGCTTTTCAACCTCAACAGTGGCGCTTTCATGATCCTCCTCTGAGTTTCCATTGTCGTCCCTTCCAGTAACATTAAAAGTCACGGAGTAATCCCCTTCATAAACTTTCATAGGAATATGGAAGTTCAATGTCTTTATTGTTGAGCTGTCGTATCTTAAGTTGAACTCGTTAGTCTCTTCAACAAGGTCGTCGCCGTTATCAATATCCTTAATTGTAACGGTCAAGACAATATCCTTAATATAAATCCTCGATGATGTTGAATAATCATTTTTTATTTTAATATTGAATGTCAAGTTGCTTCCAGGACTGACTTTTATATTGTCTCCAGAGCTTATTGTTCCTTCATCATACCCATCGACCAAAGCATCAACATTATCTATAACTAAATCATTTCTTGGAGGCGGTGTTTCAATCTTTATTGTGAAGTTCCTCTCTGTGCAGTTGTTGTGATTGTCGCAAACTTCCAATGTGATTAAATATGTGCCGACAGAGGTTATATTTCCGCTAAGGATTCCCGTTGTTGAGTTTATACTGACTCCTGAAGGCTGCCCAGATATTGAATAGTTGATTGTATCTTCCTTATCAGGATCATATGCATAAGAACTTAAATTAATTGTAAAAGATTTGTTAACTTCAAATGACTGCGTTGGTATTGGGTTTATTACAGGAGCATCTTCAACAGCTGTCACATTTATATTCAATGTTTCATTAGCATATTCAAATCCGTCATAAGCTGATATGACACATTGAGAAACTCCATTCCAATTATGAACAGGAGCAATTGTCAAGTTGCTTCCGTTATTTATTGAGCAGTTCAATTCTGAACTGTTGAATGAAACAACATTGAATGTTAAATTATCCCCATCCGAATCAGTTGCATATTCTGAAAGGTTCAATACTAAACTTGAATCTTCAGCAACAGTTTGATTGACTATGCTGTCATTCCAAACAGGCTTTGCATTGATAATAAAATCTTGCACGGTTGTTTCATTGCTCAACGAGGAATTAAGATCTGTGCAGTTTATCTTCCAGTAGAAGATACCATGTTCAGAACTCATATTTATTGTAAAGTTGTGGAGAGTTGTTTCATTCACAAGAACATTTTCATTTGTTTGATTAATAAGAAGATTACTCATATTCTGACTCAAGTACAAAGAACAGTTGAACACATGGGAAGTATTCTCAATGTCGGTTATGTTGTATTCAAATGTTAAGTTTGAACTTGCCAAGACTGAAGGCCTCAGCACACTGTTATTTTGAGGAGTCAACTGCTTTAAGCTGAAAGCGCTCGCATAAGTTGATAACAGAATCAGCACTGCAAAGGTTAGGACCATTACAAAGATATTTTTCGTGTATTTCATTTTTACCCCCGCTTATTTTTCATTTAAACCCAAATACAATTAATTATCACTCAAAAGTAGCATGAAGTATTTAAATATTGTTATTTTAAAGTATATAATTCAAAGTAAGAACAACAGCAGAAGATAGAAAAGTAAAAAACAAATAAAATTACTTCCAATAGTTCAAAGCTTCTCTAAGCTCCTTATGATTCTTGGCGTAATCTCTAAGAGAAACTCCCTCAAGGGTTGCATCTACAGCCTGCCTCATAGCTCTAGCTCCACTGATCGTTCCAGACGGGTGCCCATGTATTCCCCCGCCGGCTTGTATGATAATATCTGTTCCCATATTCCTTATGAGCTTGGGAACTAACTGCGGATAAAGGCCTCCCGAAGTCACTGCAAACACTGGCTTTATGTTATACCACTCTTGGTTTAATGGAGTGAATATTTTATCCTCTCTCTTTCCCAAAAAGAATGATTTTTCCATATCATCTTCTATCTCTCTAACTTCCAACTTTGAGCCTTCCATCTTTCCAACTCCTGTGCCTATGTGAAGCTGGTCTACTCCTATGAGTCTGGCTATTTTAGCTATTGCAATCATGCTGATTCCGTGCTTTTTATTCTTTGTTATGGCTGCGTGCATCGCCCTGTGAGCATGCAGGATGAGATTGTATTTTTCATTGTATTCTCTGACAGTTTGAAGCGCTGAGAATCCCGCCGTGATAATATCAACCATAGCGTAATCGTTGCCTATATCCTTTGACATTTTCATTCTCTTAAGCATCGTTGAGCAGTCTGCTGTTATGTTAACCATATACCCCTTTTTCTCTCCTGTCTCTTTCTCCGCTTTTTCCTTCATCTTCATGACTTCTTTCAGTCTATCCTCAAACTTGTTGAATGCCATAGAAGTTAAGTTTTCATCATCCTTGACAACATCACAGCCTCCTATCCATGATTCATAAGCTACCTTGGCATGCTGTTTAGGGCTTAGGCCAACTTTCGGCTTTACAATTGTTCCAACCAAAGGCCTCTTTTTTATACCAAACTTTTTTCTAACTCCTTTTATCCCATACTTTGGTCCTTTAAAGGATTTCACATATTTTTTAGGAAATTCTATGTCTTCTAATCTGAGATTTTTAACTATCTTCATGCCAAATATGTTTCCCGCTATGCTAGATAAAAGCTGGGGTATGCTTCCCTGCTCGAACAGTTTATATGGGTAAGCAATTTTTATGTTGCCTTTCTTATCACCAACCTTTCTTATGCTGAAGATGTGGGGTTTCAATTTTACTGCTGTGCGTTTGTTCATCGTCGAAATATCCGTCCATGTTCCTATAGAACTCTCTGCGGCTATCTGTTCGCAAGTTTTCCTAAAGTCTATGTTTGACTCAACATAGTAAGAAAGGATAAAATCATCTTTGTTTGGTTTATATTTTAAATCAATGTATTCCAGCATTTTTATCACTCTTTCTTTTTGCTTCCAGAGTAGAAGTAATCCTCAATTTTAACATCGCCCGGCTGAAGTCCTCCAGTTCTAAGGTTTGCTTTTGTCTCGCTCTGCCCTCCTCTTGATTGAGCGCTTGGTTGCGGGTTGGTGTTTTGGTTATGCCGTGATAATCTGCTTCCTGATGACTCAATTTTATTTATTTCTGCTATGATTTCATTCATCTTATTCATTAAAAGGTTTATCTTCTTCTCGTTTTCAATCATCCTTTTCTTTAAATCCTCAATTTCAGGTTTAAGTTCTGATGAAGGACTTCCGATGTGTTCAGGCTTTAATTCTTCCTTTGCCTTTTCGGCTTCTTCCTTTTTCTCTTGGGCCAGAGGCTCCGCCATTTTAACACTTTCCGGAGTTTCTCCTCTAACCAATTTTTCTGCCTGTTTTATAGCTTCATCCATTGATGATGCTAAACCATGTTCAAGTAAGCTCTTAGCAAGCTCATTGACTTTTGTCATTCTAAAAGGGTCTTCCATCTTCTCACCTTATAAATTAGTATATTTTATTCAATCTTAATTCCCAAAATGTTGATATTATTTAAAACTTTCTGTTTGCTCAATGATTAGTTAGTGATTTTATAATTTCATAACAACATTACTAAAAAGATTTAAATAAAGAAAACCTTTTTTTATGTGCAATGAAGAAGCAAGAGGAGTTCGGAAATGGAGATAAAGAGAATAAAGGAAATTTCAACTTCAACTTTAAAGAGGAAAAATTCTCCACTCTAAAAAGCGCGACAAAAAGCTCCGCGGAGTTTATAATAACTCTCCTAAGATCCCTCAACCCAGATTCTTACAGAAAGTTGAACGAAAAAAGTTTTGGGAAAGCTGTTAAATTTTTCTTATCCCTCACTTTCATAACTTTAATTCTCGCTTTCATAATCTATTTTCCAAGCTTCAACTCAAGTTTAAATGAGATAAGCACAAACTTAAACTCATTCACGAGCTTAAACTTCCACCCAAACATATCAGCGAATTCAAGCATCAAAATTCTTGATGGTATTTATTACTTAAAATTAAACAAAACAAACAGCACCAAAGCCTCAGATTATGAAGAAGAAATAATAAACAACAATTTTATAACATTTGAGGACAATAAGTTTTACATAAAGAAACTCTGCGCGCCTATAGTCCCTCTTTACTGCAGTATTAAGAAAACAAACTCAAGCAGATTTTCATATGATAACTTCTTCAACATAAAACAAAATAAGGA
>WAPY01000006.1 GCA_015520525.1 Candidatus Woesearchaeota archaeon | reverse complement strand
CTTCAGATGATTGAATAAAAAATAAATAAAAATATGTTTAAGAGTGGAGGTAGCCGAACATGAAGCCTTCCTCTTCGGGGGTTATTATTCCTTCTTCAAGTTCGTAAATCACATTCTGCTTATCATAAAAGTTGAGTTTTTCCATTTTTCACCTCTTATTTTGGCTTGCGGGCTTGCCAAAGATTAGTTAAAATCAATTGTAATAGTATTCTACGCACTGTTTTCTCCTGCTTGCTTGTATTGACTTTTCTTTTATTGTCTCAAAGAAGAGCCTTTCAATGGTTGGGACGCTTAAATCCATCATGTTATCACCTCTAAACACACTAAGAACTGTCTATTTTAATACTTCATCAAGAGGAATGTCCAGTGAAATCCAATTTTTTACAGATTAAGCTCAAATATCAAGAATTTTGCCATTTTTCCCTACATTAATGACTAATGTATTCCCTATCTTTTCTTCTATGCCCTCCGCCTCATGTACATGACTGCATAAGAGTATATCAGGTTTAAACTCATCTATTGCTTTTCTTACTGCTGTACTGCCTTTAAAGAAATGAGTAAAATGCTCCATTTTTGAGCCTGAAGGATGCACATGAGTGATCATTACCTTCTTCTTTGCTTTTTTCACACCTTCAAAACCTTTTTTCAGAAGGTCGAACAGTTCTCCTTCCTCAAGCTGAAAAAGGCCTATGTTCGCTCCTCCAGCGCCGAAGAATCCAACATCATCATAGACAACTGAGTATCCATGCAAGTTTTT
Source organism: Candidatus Woesearchaeota archaeon (assembly GCA_015520525.1). GTDB lineage: Archaea > Nanobdellota > Nanobdellia > Woesearchaeales > WAPY01 > WAPY01. The sequence goes on along the minus strand of WAPY01000006.1, from coordinate 3,186 downwards.
TATGTCATAAAGCTGCGCTAAGAAGGATGTTGTGGCTATTGTCTCATGATTTCCTGGTATTAAAAGAACCTGCTTTGCTGAATCCTTAAACGGTCCGATTAAATTATCTGTCGACTGTTCTTGATAAGTTATGTCCCCGCATAAGACCACCAAATCAACCTTTTCTTTCTTAGCCTTATCCGCGAGTTTTTTAACCAAGCCAATGTCCCCATGAATATCTCCAGCTGCAAGAACCTTCATGTTTACTTGGTAGTAATTACTTGTTTAAAAAGTTAATGGAGAATTGAATTAAATGAAGTGGGGGTGCAGGGATTTGGACCCTGATCAGTTGGTGTCTTTAGTGATTTCACAGCCGAAGCTCAAATCTCCACTTCTGGAGCCAACTGTTCTGCCAGGTTAAACTACACCCCCTGACAACACAAATGGTTTTTCCGCCTCCTTTAAATATTTTTTGTGGGCGTTCACAAAATCAAGAACATTTGATATATCACTCCTGCAATTAGAAGCAGGCTTATCGCAGTTTTTACAATGACGCTGTTGAGAACCTTATTCTTGCTTCCAGACCTTGAGTGCATAATCAGTATAAGTATTCCAAGCAGACCTCCCGAAACAGCGCCGGTTATTGATAAAACTCTTGTAAAATTTCTAACTCCTGATAAGAATATAATAAACGGCGGGAGCACTGCAAGTATAAGAGAGTTCAGCTTGTTGAACTTAAAATCGTAGTAGTATGTGTCTCTAAGCGCAAGGCCTAATGCTAGGAAGGTTGTGCTTATAGTTAATGTTCCAAAGAGAAGCCCAAGCAGGGTCACCCAATAACCAAGAGGTTTAAGGCTTAATATCGCCGATTGAGTTGTATTAACTCCGGAGAGCCCCACTATTGTTAAAGAAAATAAAAAGTAAAGTGTCAAAGGAATTGCTGTTCCAAAGAATATTGCTTTTTTAAGGTTGTTTTTATTGCCTGCTTCTTCTCTTGCTTCCGGAAGGGCGGGAAAGCCTAAAAAGGCGAATAGAAGGACTCCGTACGGCAGTAGAAATTTACCAGCATGAATATTAGTTAAGTTTTGAAGTTTTATGTGTGGCGATGCAAGGATAAACAGCAGCAAAACTATAGACACAAAGAATATAGTCATGTAAAGCTCTGACCTTTCAACAATCTCCAACCCAAGATATATGAGAAAGCTCATTGTTGCAAAGAACAATATTGACATTAGGAGGCTGTACTTTTGCGAGTTGAAGAATATTTGAGACAAGAAATTGCCTGTTGCTATCAAGTAGGCTGTCATGGCTCCAGTTATTGCGAACATCAAGGTTATTGTCATAATTATTTTTCCCTTTTTCCCAAGATATCTTTGTGCGTATCCTGCCAGTTGGCTCATCTTCTTGTTTGAGAAGGAGATATCCGCAAGCATCAAGTTCAGCGTGTAAAATATCAATGCTATTATTGATAAATCAATCATACCTATAAGAAATCCTGATTCTTCAACGACATAAGGAATCCCAAGTATTCCTGCTCCGACTGTGCAGCTCACTAATGTTGCCGAGGCTTCTAAAACTCTCTTGCGCATGAAATAAATGTTAGAAATGAATTTAAAAATCTGTCTGTTATTTACTCACTTTGTTTAGTCTGCTTCGGCTTCCTATTGTTGCTCTTCTTTTTTCTCTTTGTTTTCTTCGCTCTAGCTTTCTTGCTGAATACTAGCTCTTCTCTTTTCCTTTCAATCTTCTTCCCACTGCAAGGGTAACCTTTCTGGTTGCAGTAGCTGATTAATATGATCGAGATTATTATGCCTATCAAAAAGTACCATTTATACAGTAAAATAAAGCTCCACACACTCCTAATGAAAGGTTTAAGGTTTATAAAAGAGAGTGAGAAATAATTTTTACTGACTCTTGATGTTGTATTATAAGTAGAGTTTGCAGTGTTTACCTGGGTCTGTGCTGAACTTTGGGTTATGTTTTGAGTTGTGTTTGCACTGTTAACCGTTGAATTTGATGCGTTGAGCCTTATTGGATGATGCGCCAAATATTTTGCTCCTAATATTATTAGTACCAGCACTATGATAATTGTTAGTATCATGAGGAGGAGTTTCCACCAATTTATCTTTCTGTTCGTATTATTGTCCGCACTGAATGTTATTCTCTTTATGACTCTTTTATAATAAGGCTCCTTAGCAAGGACTTCTGATGCTTTTATTCTCTCTTCCTTCTCCTCATTTTCCTTCTTATTTTTATTTTTTATCGCAAAATTTGCCTCTTTTGCTTCTTCCGCCTTGTGTTCTTCTTTCTCTACTTTATTGTTTTTTACTTCCTTATCTTCATTAACAATGGGCTTCTTCGCTTTCTCAACTTCTTTAATGTCTGTTTCTCCCTGTATGACATCCAGAACGGGCTCTATCTTCTCTTCATTGTTTCCCTTGTTCTTTGTCTCTTCTTCTATCTTATGTTTGTATCGTCTTATAGCTAAAATAATAAGGATTATTAAGATGATTAAGAGAATAATAAGCAGTATCCATTTCCACCATTTAATTATAAATTGCGAGGATTTTCTGAATGAACTGCTTACAAAAGTCGATAATGAGAAAAATTTGGCTCCGCACGGTTTGACTTCCACATGAAAATCTTTTGTTGTTGAGTATTTTGTAGCTTCATCCTCCAAGATTATTTTATCTGTAAAATTTCCGACTTTTTTGTACTCCCAAAACACTGTTGTGTTTATTGAGTCAAGTGGAGCAACTGCCACTGAATACTTTTTGTTGTGGTATTTTATAAGAAGGTTGAGAATTTCGCTTCTCTCATTTTTAATGTTTAGATTTATACCTGTCTTGTTTTTGTAGCATGTAGTTATTGAAGGCTCAACTGACGCATTGAATGTCCTGCATGTCTTGAATATGTAAGTTTGAGTTAATTCTTTTATTTGCTTATTGTTGATTATAAATTCTAATTTTGTTTTGTAAGTGCCGACTTTGTTGTCTGGGTTTAAAAAGACTTTCACGGTTTCTTTCTCGTGCGGTTTTAGCAGGAGAAGATCGTTTGACAGAGTTATAAATTCCGCCCCTGAACCTTCTGGAATTATTTGAACTACCTGCGCTGAATCTCCAAGATTGTTGAAGTATAATGTATAATCTGTTATGTTGAAGTTGCATAAGCTTATGATTTTTGAATCTGAATATATATCAACAGAAC
>WAPY01000005.1 GCA_015520525.1 Candidatus Woesearchaeota archaeon | reverse complement strand
AAGAGGTGGTTTTATGGATGGCAAGCTTGATAAGAAATTAACATATTCTCCAATGAGCGCTACTGCAATGGCTGTTTCTCTGCTACTCTTCGTGGCATCTTTAGTTTTTGTTATGCCTGAGAGTCCAGCTTGGGGTTTAGCCTTCGCATCAGTAGGTTTGATCATGCTTATAGCATCATTTGCCTCAATGGATGAGGGGCCCGTGGAGTTAGTTAAAGAGTATGAGGAGAGAGAAAGAAGATTATGGTCCGAATTTGAGAGGAAAGCCGACGAGCTTAGAAAGAGCAAGGAAGAAATAGGAAGGTTAAGGGAAGAAAAGAAGCAGTTGGAAGATTTGATACAAAGAGAACTGTCAAAGGTTAAGAGCAAGAGTCAAGAGAAAAAAACAGTGGCAGTTAAAAAGAGGAAAAAAGCGAAGAGGACAACCAGCAGGAAAAAACTTAAAACAAACGCATCTAAAAAGAAGAAAACAGCAAGAAGAAGGATTAAGAAGACATCTAAACGAAAGAGAAGGAAGTAATCTAAAAGATGTATAAGATAATCATAGGTAGAGATGAGGATGACAGAAAGAAGTATGGTTTGTTAGGCACAGTTCTGATAGCGAAACAGTATGTTAAGATGGGTCAGACAACATCCCTGTCCAACCCAGTTTATTTAGACATATCAAGGAGTCATGTTATATTTATATGCGGAAAGAGAGGGTCGGGAAAATGCCTTACAGGAGATGCTTTAGTAACCTTGGAAGATGGAAGCGAGAAAAGGATTGATGAGCTGAAAAACACACAAAAGAAGGTAATATCCCTAAACGATAATTTTTTAGTTGAAAAAACTGAAAAGGAAGGATTCTTTGAGAGGGAGGTTGATGAACTTCTTCTGATAAAATTAAATTCTGGAAAGGAGATAAAGCTGACGCCCGAACATCCTTTGCTGACAAAATCAGGATGGATTCCTGCAAAATATTTGAGAAAAGGAGAGAGAATAGCGACTCCCTCAAGACTTCCATTCTTTGGAAATAAAAACTTGACAGATGAAGAAGCAAAAAAAATTATTCGCGGATTAAAAGAGAAGAATCATAATCTGAATGAGGACATTCTGAGGCTTAATGAGAAGTCAACAGTTAAACTTGTGAGATACTTGTTGAAGCAATTTAAAAACAATAAGTTAAAAATTCCTTCAGAGAAAACAAGGCAAATGCTTCAGAGCCTAATGCTTAAGCTTGGGATTATAACAAGGACAACCGATGAAGGTTTAGAAATTATAAGCACGGAGAATTTAACAGAATCAGAATATTCCAACACAAAAATACTGATGAAAGAAAAACTAATCTTCAAAGATATTTTTTGGGACGAAATAGAGAGCGTGGAATCTTTAAAGGGGAAGTTCAAAGTTTACGACATCTCAGTGCCAAAAAACCACAACTTCATTGCGAACAATATAATCGTCCACAACAGTTACACAATGGGAGTTATTGCAGAATCAATAGCTGATATGCCTGAGGAAGTTTCATCAAATATTTCTATAATCATGCTTGATACTATGGGTATATACTGGACTATGAAATACCCGAACAAGAAAGATGAAGAATTGTTGAAGCAGTGGGGCTTGACACCCAAAGGATTGAATGTTAAAATATTCACGCCGAAAGGGTTCTTCAACGAATTTAAGGAAAAAGGCATACCAACAGATTATCCCTTCTCAATACAACCTTCCGAATTAACTCCTTTGGACTGGGCGAGAACATTCAACATAGACCCAGACTCAGAAGTTGCTGTATTTATATCAAGAGTAATCCTCAAATTTAAGGAGAAGGGAGTGACAGATTTCTCCATTGAGGACATAATAAAAGAGATAGAAGCAGATACTAGAGCTCCGGACAGAGTGAAGCTTGCGGCGGAAAATCATTTTATAGAAGCGAAGGGCTGGGGATTGTTTGATGCGCAGGGAACAAAGATAGACGACCTAGTTCTGCCGGGTCAGGTGAGTGTTTTAGATGTAAGCTGTTATGTGACAACGCCTGGAAGCCAGAACATAAGAGCGTTGGTCATTGGGTTGGTTGCTCAAAAATTGTTCGTTGAGAGAATGGTTGAGCGTAGGAAAGAAGAATCCCAGGAGCTTAAGAGGACATTGGAGTTTGTTGACGAATCTACCGTTAAGCAAAAATTCCCACTAGTTTGGTTAGTCATAGATGAAGCCCACGAATTCCTGCCGAGAGAAGGAAAGACTGTTGCGTCAGACCCACTAATAACTATATTAAGAGAGGGGAGACAGCCGGGAATATCATTAATACTCGCGTCTCAGCAACCTGGAAAAATACACACAGATGTTATGACACAATCAGATATAGTAATAAGCCATCGTTTAACAGCTGAGATTGATGTTAAAGCATTGGGACTGTTAATGCAGAGTTATATGCATGGAACATTGGAAAAGTTTATTCAAGACCTGCCGAGGGTAAAAGGAGCGGCGGTTGTGTTTGATGATACCAATGAAAGAATGTTCCCAATAAGGATTAGGCCTAGAATAACATGGCATGGAGGTTCGTCTCCAACCGCAATACACAAAAAACAGGAGGTTTTTGGAGGAGAAGATGAAATCAACAACAATGAAGAAGGAATTTGAAAAATTAAGAGGAGAATACGAGAGAAGAGATAAGAGTAGAGAAGAGTTAATATCGAAAAGCAGGTCTGTCATAAAATTATCAAAGAGAGTGATTTACTCTGTTCATAGGGGAGAGCTCAAAGAAGCCTCAAAGTTTGTTAAGCTTATGAAAGCGGAGAAGAAGAAATTGCAAAAGCTCAACCAGTGCGAGCCTTACATTAAAAACGCCGTTCAAGAATATGTTGAAGCATTGTTATTCTTTAATTATGTAAAATCTAAAAAAATCCAAGCATTAAAAGAGTTAAAGGTTGGACTTGATGAATATCTCCTGGGCTTGTGTGATTTTACTGGGGAGCTCATGAGATACGCGACGAACATGTTCATAAACAAGAATTTTGAGGAGGTAATGCGAGCCAAAGAAACCTTGGACGAAATATATGATGAGCTTGGCCTCTTTGATTTTAGAAATGGAGACATAAGGAGAAAGTATGATTCTATAAAATACTCTGTTAAAAAAGTTGATGAGTTAATTATAGAAATAATAAAACAGAAGAAATAATTATTTCAATAGTTATTTTACAATATATCTTTCTGTTTATATATTGCTCCTTTTCTTTCTATTATCCTCTGATTCCTTCTTTTTTTGCCGTTTTACCTTGTTATACCTTTGTCACTATTAAATAGCGAAACATTTAAATAGTAGTTACTTCTTCATAAGTGATAACATGAAATTATTACTATTTAGAGGTGTAAAAATGGAGAAAATATCAACTGCTGGAAAATTGCTCATTTCATTGGCAATTATTATACTGCTGTTCAACATAGCTGGTTCAATCCACTTTGTTAAAGCATATAGCCACAATACAAATGTATATGATCACTCTTTCATATATCAAGAAAGATGCAGTCAAGTTGAAGGTCATTCGAGATTCTCTGTTTTTGACCAGTATGATTCTGGCTGTAAAGCTTACAACAAATGTACGCCTAATTATGATGCAGTTTTAGATGTTGTTTGTGTTAATACCCAATATATTAACTCACAAGCTGCACAGGATTATCCCGGCAAGAGATGTTCTTCTTTTGTTGCAGAAAGCGGAAATGATCCTTACAGTTATGAGTCAGCAAGTTTTTTTAATTCTTCTTATTCTGGAACTGTGAGAGTTTTAAAGTGTTCAGGTCCTTGGGGGAACGGGAGATGTGAAGATAGAGGTAAGAATAAACGCCCAGTTAACGCCCACTGCTGTTTGGGAAAAGGAGGAAGTATTGAATATTTGAAGGAGCATGCTTATATAAGTCCAATGTATGCAGATTTATCAGCGTTGTGCTGTGATGGTTTGCACGCTACGAACGGACACTGCTGTGGAAGTGGAGAAGTGTGGAGTGATTCTCAAAATAGTTGTGTTCCGGAAGATAATACTGCCCCCACCACAACGATAAATCCAAAAGGTCATGTTTGGACTAATCAAGATGTGCCTTTTAGTTTGGCTTGTTCTGATAGTGGTAGTGGTTGTGCTCATACTTATTATAAGATTATTAATGATGGTAATTCTTGCGGTTCTTCTGGTTATGTTGAGGGTAATTCTGGTGTTGTGAGTTGTTCTTATGGTGATGTTTGTAAGAAGAGAGTTTGTTTTTATAGTAAGGATAATGCAGGTAATGAAGAGCAGGTGAAGGAATCTAACATCTTTTACATAGACAAAACCAAACCTTTTACATATATTAATCCCAATGAAGGTTCGTCC
>WAPY01000004.1 GCA_015520525.1 Candidatus Woesearchaeota archaeon | reverse complement strand
GAATTTAACAAAAACTTTTTAAAAAGGGGGTTTCACCTTCTATCAATTGCTTAATGCCGCCGTAGCTCAGTCTGGTCAGAGCGCTACGCTCATAAGAATGAGCGATGAGCGAAAGCTGTGATGAATGCTCTGAGTCACGTAGAGGTCGTGGGTTCAAAGCCCATCGGCGGCATCAAGCCGCGGTCGCATAATCTGGTAGTGCGCCAGCCTTGAGAGCTGGTGTCCGCAAGGACGTCTGGGTTCAAATCCCAGCCGCGGCGTTTTATCATCAAAAGAGAAAAATGATCCTGCTGATAATAATCTTAGTGACAATGTTTGTTATTCTTCTTCTCACGACTATGGATAAGGTTAATTACAACTCCTTTGAAATGCCAAAAGGTGTGAGCATTTTAGTTCCCTGCTACAACTCATTCAGCACAGTTGGAGGGACTATAAGGAGCATAATATTTACTATGAATCACCTTAGAATACCTTACGAGTTGATAGTTATTGATGATGCAAGCACGGATGCAACTCCCGAGCTTCTTAAGAACCTGGAGAAGAAATATAATTTTAAATTAGTGCGCAACAAAAAGAATTTAGGAAAAGCAAAATCATTGAATAAGTATTCAAAAAGAACAAAATTCAATCTGCTGTTCTTTATAGATTCAGATATAATTATCAATGAGGCGGTTGTTATAGATATGATATCAAGATTGAGCGATAAGAAAGTCGGCGCAGTAAGTTCACAATATACTCCAATAAATAAAGGATTTATATCCCTTATGCAGTTTATGGAATACAACATGATATCTCTTATCCAGAGTTCATATAACATAACCTCTGCATTAACTTTAAGTGGAGGAGCAAGTGTTGTGAAAAGAAAGGCTTTTGAACAAGTTGGAGGATTTTCTATAAATGCAGTTACTGAAGATGTTGACTTGTCGTTCAAGCTCAACAGAGCAGGCTATAGAGTTCAGCTCTCTTCATTTAAAGTGGGTTCTTATGTGCCCACAACATTAATAAATTGGATAAAGCAGAAATCAAGGTGGGCTGTTGGAAATGCTCAGTGCATAATAAAGTATCCAAAAGTTTGGGGGAAAAATTTAATCCACCTGCTCATAACAGCTCTTTACATAAGTGTCAGCTTAATTGTTCTTGTGAACCTCCTGCTTCAGCTTTCTTTGCTTCATTACATGTTTACTTTTATGCCTGGAGTTATCCTCCTTTACATAAAGTTCTTGGTAAAAACCAATGTAACTTATTTAGGTGCAAACGCACTTATCAGCTCTCTCTTCTTTGTGCCATACGCTTATCCAATATTTCAAGCCACGAAAAGATTCAGTTCTTTCCTGTGGGTGTTCCCATTCTCACTGATTTATCTTCCTATATTTGGTTTAGTGTCGACGGTGGCTATTGCTTTGTCATTGAGGAAAATATTCTACCTGAACGGAAAGTCTAAAATTCGAGCTTGGTAAATGAAAAAGTTTAAAAACAGGTTGTTTTCTCTATTATTAAATGCCCCGATGGTGTAGTCCGGTCAATCATACGGCCCTCTCGAGGCTGTGACACGGGTTCAAAACAGCTTTTTTGAAAAAACCTGAGAAAAACAGTTGGATGCTTGCCTTTCGGCAAGAAGCAGGTATTGGTTGAAGTATCTGCTTTTTTGACAAGTTAAATCAGATTAGCTGGTGAAAGTCCCGTTCGGGGCATTTATCCCTTTAATTCTTTGCTTTATGTTTAATCGCTTTCTTTTGTGTGGAAAGTTTTAAAAATGAACTAGCTCATCTTAACAGTAAGCCGCGGTCGCATAATCTGGTAGTGCGCCAGCCTCGAGAGCTGGTTTCCCCCTGGGAATTCCCGGTTCAAATCCGGGCCGCGGCGTCATAATTAAGATAAGATGATTCAAACAATACAATCAATATCCGCTGTTGTTCTCTTCATAGCGTCAATAACAGACCTTAACAGAAGAGAGGTTCCTGACACAATTAGTTACGGCTTCATAATACTCATGTCTTTGATTACAGCATACTTATTCTTTACAATTAAGGATGTGAATTATATGCTGAATGTGTTCTCTTCCTTCATTATGTTTTTGATAATAGCCCTGCTACTTTTCTACTCAAATCTTTTCGGAGGGGGAGACGCCAAACTTCTTTTAGGACTCTCCTTTTCCTTACCTCTCATGATATTTCCTCTGAACAAGTATTATTTAATTGGCAATTTGATAAGGTCGCCAGGAGTTTCTTTCTTAATTAATTCCTTGTTCGTTGGAGGAATTTATGGGCTTGGATATGCGTTCTACCTTGCAGTTCGTCATTGGAGAAAGTTTAAGAAGAAATTTGATAAACTGCTTAAAAAGTACATTCTTATATTAAGAGCTTTGGTATTGTCCTTTGTTTTTCTCTTAATTGTCACACTGATGATTTCAAGAGTTGGGAGAACTCAAGTTACTTTAATGCTCCTCTTTATTTTGCTGACTCTTACATTGCTGTTGGCAGTTATTATACTACCTCTTTATATCTTTATGAAAGCAGTTGATGAAGTTGTTCTTACGAGGAGGATTGCTCCTAAAAAGCTGGTTGAAGGGGATTGGGTTATAGAACAGGTTAAAGATGAGAATGGAAAAATAATTGTATCCCAAAAAGACAACGGTGTTTCAAATGAACAAATTAAGAAGCTGGAGGAATTATACTCAGAAGGAATAATAAAATCTGTTAAGGTCAAGGATGGAATACCATTTGTTCCGAGCATTTTTCTAACATACCTTCTTGTTATAACCTTGAACAACAATCTGTTGGCTGTTCTGTCAAAGCTTTTAATAAGATGATATTTATTTGATTGTTTCTTATTCTCTAGTGAGGCGTCACGCAAAACTTTAAATATCAACCGAATTTATTATGCTCATGGCTGACAATCCACTTGAAGGGAAGAGTCCTGAGGAGATATTAGAATATCAGAAAAAGAATTGTATATTCTGCCACATTATAAATGGAAGAGTTCCTTCTCATAAGGTGTATGAGGATGATAAGGTTCTCGCCATACTTGATATAAACCCTGCTAATGTGGGCCACATACTGTTACTGCCGAAGGAACATTACTCCCTGCTCCCCCAGATTCCGGACAAACTTATAAGATACATGTTTGTAGTTGCTAAATACCTGTCGTCAGCTGTTGTCAGCACATTAGGTGCTAAAGGAGTAAATATATTCGTTGCTAATGGCGTGGGAGCTGGTCAAAGAGCGCCCCATTTCATGATTCATATAATACCAAGGTTTGAGGGGGACAATATGAAATCCTTTGAGCTTCCAGGATATAAAATTGACGATAAGATTCTTCAAGAAATTGGAGATAACCTTATTCTTCTCTTGAAGAAGCAGTTTGAGAGTAAAAAGGAGAAGAAACCTCCTGAAGAAATAAACGAAAAGCAGGAGTTGAATCTTGACATGTCGAAACTGTCAGACATAGAAAAGAAGGTTATGGGAAAATGAACTGTGCGGTATGCTCATTCATAAAATCGGATAAGATAAAGAAGATATTTGAGGATGAAGAGATAGTTGCATTCTTGAATCCGACTCCTGCAGTTCCTGGAGAAGTTCTTGTTACAACAAAAAAACATTATACAGTTCTTGGTCAAGTTCCTAATTTTGTAGTCGGAGAATTGTTCTCCTTGGCAAATAAGGTGAGCATTGCTTTATTTGAACTGCTCAATCTTCAAGGAACAAACATACTTGTGAATGATGGGACGGCGGCGGGACAGCAGGTTCCCCATGTTTTAATTCATGTTATACCGAGGAAAGAGGGGGACAACTTGAACTTCGATTGGGAAAGGAAGAAAGTCAGTGAAGATGAACTTAAAACCGCTCTCCTCAAATTGAAGTCTGTTACTGACAATCTTGTTATAACTGAGGATGATAAAAAATATTCCTCTGAAGCGAGGGAAGAGAAAAAGAGCGAGAATAAAGAAGATGAAAAGATTGAAGAAAAACCTGAGCCTGCTGAACCTGAAGAGAAGAAATCTGAGGAAGAAAAAAAGGATAACAAAGGCTACAAAGAGATAGAAATCAAGGAGAATTACCTCGGGCGTCAGTTGAGGAGGCTACCATAATTCAAAAGTTTTAAAAATAAGAGTAAAATTCCAACATTAAGGGCCGGTAGTTAAATCTGGTATAACGCTCCCTTGGCTGGGGAGAGGCTCCGGGTTCAAAACAGCTTTTTTGACAAGTTCAGTTGAAGTTGGCTGGTGAAAGTCCCGGCCGGTCCATTCTTTTTACAAAATAAAATGAAGAAGATGAAATTAATTTCTTGGAATGTGAATGGGTTGAGAGCAGTTGTCAAGCATGATTTTATAAAATCTGTTGAGGCTATGAACCCTGATGTTCTTGCACTTCAAGAGATAAAGATTCAAGAGAAGCAGCTTCCTGAAGAAGTGAAGCAGTTGAATTACAACAAAAACTGGAGCTTTGGTTTAAGGGCTGGTTATAGTGGAGTTGCAACCTTCTCGAAAGAAAAACCTCTGTCAATTAAATATGGGATTGGAATAAAGAAGTTTGATGATGAAGGCAGAATTTTAATAACAGAGCATAAAGTTGGTTCGGTTAAGTTTTTCCTCTACAATATTTACTTTCCAAATGGAAAAATGAGCGATGAGCGGCTGAAATACAAGCTTGACTTTTACGAAGCCCTGCTGAAATTTATACATGATAGGAGGCTTGAAGGCGATAAGATAATAATCTGCGGAGACTTGAACACTGCGCACAGAGAGATTGATTTGAAGAATCCAAAATCGAACGAGAAGCATTCTGGATTCCTGCCTATAGAAAGAGAATGGATTGATAAATACTTATCTGAAGGCTTCGTTGACTCTTTTAGATTTATACACGGAGACGAGGTAAAATACAGTTGGTGGTCATACAGGTTCAACGCAAGGGCTAAGAATGTCGGCTGGAGAATTGATTATTTTCTCGTCGATGAGAAACTTAAGAAGTATTTGAAGGACGCTTTTATACTAAATGAGATTAAGGGTTCGGATCATTGTCCTGTGGGCATAACATTAGAAGGTTAAGGATAATTTTTTAAATAGTTGAGTTTTCTTTTTCTCATGGCAAATGTAACAATAGTTCTTCCTGTTTACAACGAGGAGGACAAGCTTGAAAAGAACACTCTGAAACTTTTGGAATTCTGCAAGAAGAATATCAAGCATCCTTTTAAAATTGTCATAGCGGACAACAACTCCAAGGACAGAACGAGAGAAATTGCGGAGAAGCTTTCAAAAAAGCATAAACAAATCAATTATCTTTACATAAATAGGAAAGGGAGGGGAATCGCCTTAAAGACAGCGTGGAAAAAATACAAGGCTGATGTCAATATATACATGGACATTGACTTAGCAACAGACCTGTCTGCACTGCCAAGATTGATTGATGAAGTTGTTAAAGGCAACAATGTAGTTGTTGGTTCAAGGTATTTGAGAAATTCTAAAATAAAAAGGACTCCTTTTAGGATGTTAATATCTAAAGTTTACAATCTCATGGTCCGCGCTATGTTCAGGACGAGAATTAAAGATATGCAATGCGGTTTCAAAGCTGTCGACAAAAAAACAGTGGATGATGTCATACCGAGAACAAAAGACACGCAATTCTTCTTCGACACAGAGCTTATACTCACAGCAGAAGCTATGCACTACAAAGTTAAAGAGATACCTGTCAAATGGAAAGAAGGAAAGGACACAAAAGTTGATTTTGCCAGAACAATAACAAATTACATTAGGAGTTCAATAAAGCTCAGAAGAAGATTAAGAAGGATGAAACTTTAAACTTCTTTAAACTTATTTATTTTGTCGAATGTTCATATCTGCTTCTCGATCTCTTCTTTAGTCTTGGCGACTTCATGGCCACAATTCTCACATTTCAGAATAAAATATTTTGTCCCTGAAATAACCTCCTCCCTTACCTTAACGAGCTTTCCGCCGCATAAAGAGCATTTGCCAAAGTCTTTTGATTTGCCTGCCATAAGAATACTTTGCTGAGCTTATTTTTATATTTTCCCCTGTTACCTGAGTCTCACAGCATCAAGGTTTCTTGGGGCTAAGGTTTCTACTCTGAAGCTTTTATGCAGAGAGCTTGCCAAATCCAAACATCTAGAATTCTCACCATGATTTATTAAAATCCTTTTGGGCCTTGGATTGCACTTATAAACGAACTGCATGAGCTGTTTTCTGCCGGAGTGACCCGTCAAACCTTCAATTGTGAAAACATTCATGTTGACCTTTACAATCTCCTTTCCAAGAACGAACTCCCTTTCACCGCGCTGAATTCTTCTTCCCAAAGTCCCCTCACCCTGATAAGAAACGAATATTAAGGAGTTGTTCTTCCCTTCTGATAATTGCCTTAAATACTCAACGCTTGGACCTCCAACGAGCATTCCAGATGTGGCAAGGATTATACAGGAGCCGGTCTCTTCGATAACCTTCTTCCTCTCCTTTGACGAACCTACCCTGTGGAAAATATCTGATAAGAAAGGATTCTGATCCTTTCTGAATATGAGCTTTCTAACAGAATTGTTTAAGAAATCAGGATAAGCTGTGTGTATTGCGGTTATGTCCCAAACAATTCCATCAACGAAGACCGGAACTTTTTCAAGCTCGCCACTCCTGATGAACCGCTCAATCAAGAGCATAATCTCTTGAGCCCTTCCTGTTCCAAGAACAGGAATCAACACTTTGCCCTTGTTCTTTAGAGTTTCAGCAATTGCATTCTTAAGATCGTCCTCGCTCTGCTTCCTTGGCGGCAGAACATTATCCCTGCCCCCATAGGTTGATTCCATCATCAACGATTCCAGCCGGGGGAATTCAGTTACAGCTGGATTGAGAAGTTCTGTCCGCCCATACTTAAAATCACCAGTATAAAGGATATTATGCAAGCCGTTGCCCACATGAATATGAACCATAGAACTTCCTAAAATATGGCCTGCATTGTATAAAGTAATTCTAACATCAGGAGTTATATCCGTAACCTCATCATAATTTAAGGTTATTGTGTGCTTTATCATGTCTTTGACATTCTCCTCATCGAATAAAGGCTCCTTCCATTCTGTTCTCATAATCTTAACGAAGTCAAGCAGAGATAAAGCGCTGATGTCCCTTGTGGGTTCTGTGCAGTAAACTGGACCATCATACCCATACTTGAAAAGGTAAGGGACCATTCCAATATGGTCCATGTGAGCGTGCGATATTATGACAGCATCCAAATCATTTATGTTGAATTCAGGAGCTTCAAAATGCGGGTAAACATCATTGTTTGAGGCGCTTACATCCAAACCGCAGTCCAACAGAACTCTTGATTCTGGAGTTTGTAATAGTATGGAAGACCTGCCGACTTGACGAGCAGAACCTAAATAACTCACTCTAACCCACTCTTCTCTTCGGCCTCTCATCCAGCCATCATAAACGCGGTGGCCCACTCTGTTTAAGAACTTCCTCCTAAAATCAGAGTTTAAGTATAAGATGGTTCTTATGTTATTGATAAGCCTTGATTCAATGGCTGGTTTTCTCTTTATTATTGGAGTCCACATTATCTTGTTTCTCAACTCTCTGAAAAGAGAACCTTGCTTACCAATTGCAACTCCCGGCTTGTCAGCTTCGATAGTAACTAGAGATCTTTGAGGCTCAAAGAATATATTGCCCACCTCCGCCTCTTCCGGAAGAGTTTCTTTAATGATCCTCTTGCTCTCCTCAGCAGGCAAAGTTATGCTAGGGTCAGCTCTCAACTCAACCCTCTTCTTTATGTCATTAACAACTTTCTTTATTAAATGGTCGCTGTTCCTAAAAAAGTCCTTGTCTTTTGTATAAAGGACTATGTTAGCCCCCTCAAAAACAGAATCACTTATCTTTCCCTCTGGCAACTGCTTAATTATCTCGTCTAGTATGTTCAACATTAGAATTCACCAAACATTTTTGTTTAATTCTTTATTTTATTCTCAATACTCTGATTGAAAACTTTCTCAACACCTTTTTTAGTTATTGTAAAAATATCAATGCCGTTGCCTGTCGCAATATCCCTCTGCAATGCCGCGTTGATAGCCTTGACGGCCAACTGAACACCGTCCTTGACGCTCATATTCTTTTTGTATAGAGTTTCCAAAACGCCCAAGGCAAATGTTGAGCCCGAACCTGAGCTTAAATAATCATCATACTTCAGTATGCTTCCATCAGGATAAATATCATAGAGCTGGAAGCCTTCTTTATCAACACCTCCCATGATGAAATGGGCAATTCCAGGAATCGTGCTGTACTTTCTTATGTTGGAATAAACAAGTCTTGCCAATAAATTAGCTGCTTCTTCAACCTTAATCTCCTGATAAGTTTTTATTTCCTTAAGCTTTGCCTCAGCGCGAACTACTCTAATCAATAATTGAGCATCAGAAACAGTGCCTGCCATTGTAACAGCTATTCTATCATTTATCTTGTGAATCTTATCCGCTTTCTTGTCTGACACTAAGTACCCAGCTGTGGCTCTCTTGTCAGCCGCAAGAACAATCCCATCCTTGCAAACTATACCTATTGTTGTTGTACCCGTCTTAACATACTTAATTTCTTCATTATTATTCATTTCAATCCCCCAGAAATCTTAAAAATCAACTAGAACTTTATTAAGGATATTTGGCTCATATTTAAAAGTTGTGGTTATTAAAAATAGAAAAAGAATTTATTGTCCTATTTGGTAGGACAACAATAATGAATCTTGCCTTCTGCATCTGGAACTGTAGGCACACAATTTGGACCACCTGTCAAACTTAGTTTAGTGCCTTGAGGACAACTGCTGGCGGTATTATCTACTCCTCTACTGAACCAGCCCATTCTTCCCGTGAATATAGCGAATAAGACCACGAGGACGAGTAGGGCGATTATTGCTACAATTATAACATTTACAGATAAGTCAGCTCCTTTTTTGTTTAATATCATGCTATCACCTTTTACTGTTAATAAATGAAAATAATTTATAAATCTTTCTCTTGCGTTCTCTTATGCTTTTGTAGTCTAAATTGTGAAATCCTTAATAATCTTCTCCTCTTCATTCCTTATGTCAACATCTATCTTGACATAATCCTTCAGCAGACTGTCCTTTAACTTAGCAGCTAAAAGCTCTGTTATTTGGAATATGCCCGCAGAATTTTTCATCTTTATGAAAACTCTTATCGGCTTCTTGTCAGTTCCTTCCTCGATGAACACCCTCTCAATAGCCATGGCCGAAACAGCATGAATGCTTAAATCCCCGCCGTTGTTGAACGGAATTCTCGCCCTGCCTTCCTCCATATCTAAGGCGTCAGCCAAACGAAGAACAGACGCTTCCATAGTCAATGGGCTTCTATTCTTTTCATGAGTAAACAAACAGTGAAGAACTTCAGATTTTATTATCATCAGCTCATCATCATTGTAGATACCTTTTAAAATTTCATCTAAAAGGGGATTTGCGACAATAACAGACAATAAGGGATGCTCTTTTCTATAAATAGTCATACCTGAATCGTGCAGAATCGCTGACAAGAACAGGATAACCTCCACATCATCAAAGTTGAATGAGAAACCGCTGTCTTTATAATCTTTCTCAATATTGAATAATACCTTGTGTTTTTTGAGAATTTTAGCTATTTTTAAGGCGTTCTGCGCTGCGATTCTCATGTGAATATGGCCATGGTCGTTCATTTTCAACCTTCTTATAGCTGTAACATTCTGAACAATCCACGCTGCTTGAAGCTTCTTGTTTGATTTTACCCTGTTTAAAACTTCTTCTAATTTCTTATTATTTCCCGCTCTTATTCCTTTAAAAGTTTCAAAGTTCATACTAAACACCTTTCAAGAGGAGTGTAGAGGTGCTATTTATAAATTGTTAATTTAACTCCCCTGTCGTTCTTACTTCTTCCTCAGTAGTTACTTGCGAAAGTTTTTTATAGAGCGGTATATAACAAGGTGGTTGGGTGAGAATATGGGTTTAGAGGATGTTGTTGGTACTGTTAATGATAAGGAAAGAGTAAAGAAGATTTTAACACTTTTCCACAAGGATCCTTATGAGTTTGTTTTAACAAAAAGAGGAGAAATTAATTATTCTAACAAAAGGGCAGAGATACCTGTTTATACAGAGCAAGTTCCAACAGATAAATCTGGTAAAGTAGATTATGAAAAATTATTTGAAAAATTTAAGGAGGGTTATTCTTTAAATATTTTCTTTGATGGAGAAAAAAGAGGAGATTTAATCTCAATGCATTATAACAATACAACTCAAAGGATTATTTTGAAGTTGAATAATACATTCATAAACTTCTTAGAAGAAAAAGAACCTCTTGTTAAAGAAGATATGAATAATTTAAAAGGGTTGTACATTTCTGATTTATTAACTGTTCTCATTAAGTATATCCAGGAAAAAAAGGGAAGGACAAATTAACACTTTGATTAATTTATCTTCTCTGTTCAGTAGTTACTATCGAAAGGTTTTTATAATTGTTTTACTACCTTATATTAAGGTGAAAGCATGAGTATTGAGGATAAATGGAAAAAATTTATTGGAGAGCATAAAAAAGC
>WAPY01000003.1 GCA_015520525.1 Candidatus Woesearchaeota archaeon | reverse complement strand
ACATTAAGAATCACAGACACAATTAAGAATAAAACAATTATATCCTCATTGTTTATTCTTCTCTTACATTCAACCTTAACCTTTATTGATTTCCCGCTTAAAAATTCCTTTTTGTAGTAGAGCTCTTCTCTAAGCGTATAATCTCCGCAGGGTAGTTCCTGCTCAACTTCCCTGCTATTGTTAAGTGTGAATGTTGCCTCATCAAAATTATTTTTAAGTGTGAATTGGTCAGCTTTCCCGCAAACTTTAACATAAACTTTACTGCCTGCTAGAATTATACTTTCTATTCTTAACTTCTTCTCGCTCTTCAGCTCTTGATAATATGTTTTATTCAGCCCTTCAACAATTAGCAGACAGGAATTAATTGGATAATAAGTATAATTAAGCTTTATATCCTGCCTTCCTTTTTTAGCGCGGATTATTTTAGTTTGTTCTCTATTTCCGCAGATCAAAATAGATTTAACAATTGATTTTCTTCCTGTTTTCACAATCGTTAGGTTGACTAATAAATTCCGCCCCTTATGAAGTATAGAATCAACTTTAAGTTCTGAAGCTCCTACATCGTAACAGAGGAGGATTATCAAGATCAATATCATAAACAGTCTCATAAATTATCTTTACTGCTGAGATTAATAAATCCTAATCTTTCTCACTCGAAAATACTCCGGGAATTTTCTCTCCGCAGAATTTACACTTCCCATCGACAATGTTGTTTTGGACAACTTTAAAGCCAACTCTCTCAACCAGTAATCTTCCGCATTTTGGACAGTAAGTATTGTCCATTTCTGTGTGCGGGATATTGCCTGCATAAACAAAATTGAGTTTTTCTTTAGCGATCTCAAATGCTTTCCTCATAGTTTCTAACGGTGTAGGTAGTATATTTGTCATTCTATACATTGGGAAGAACCTTGAGAAGTGAATGGCAGTATCTCTGCCCAATCTTTTACTAATCCAATTAATCTTCCCTCTAATCTCTTCTTCATCATCGTTGTATCCTGGAATTAGGAGGTTTGTTATCTCAAGCCAAACTTCTTTCTCTTTTAAGAGTTCAAGCGTGTTCAAAACTGGTTTCAGATGTGCTGTTGTAACTTCAACATACTTTTTATCATCAAAGAATTTCAGGTCTATGTTTACCGCATCAAGAAATTTGGTTAATTTAATCAAAGGTTTTCTTTCTATGTAGCCGTTGCTCACAAAAACATTCTTTATTCCTTCCTTATGAGCCAGCTTCATTATATCATAAGCATATTCAAAGAATATTGTAGGCTCGTTATAAGTATATGCTATTGTCCTAACTCCTAGTTCGGTTGCTTTCTCAACAACTTCCTCAGGACTTACATTGGGAAGATTGACCTCATCAGCTCTTACTTGAGATATATCATAATTTTGACAGTTTAAGCATGAGAGGTTGCAGCCGACTGTTGATATAGACAAAGCTTTTGTGCCAGGTAGAAAATGATAAAATGGTTTCTTTTCTATTGGGTCAACATGCATTGCTGATATTTTTCCATAAACTAACGAGTAGAGCTTTCCTCCTATATTCTTTCTTGCCCCGCACTTCCCAAATTTACCGTCCTCAATAACGCAGTGCTTTGGACACAAGTCGCATATGACTTTTTTATTGTCAAGCTTCCTGTAAAACTCCGCTTCTTTCATAAATTACAAGTAAGCAAAAGGAGTATTTAAACCATTTCAAGATTTATAATCACTATTTAGTAAATAAAATAGTAAATTTTTTATATGTTGCTTTTTTACAAACTTTAAGGCGTGAATAATGGATTCAGATGGAGACAAGGGAATAACAGAGTTGATTCTTGACAAGGCCAGCGAGTTGACCAAAAAAGAAGCTAAGAAGATTACTTTAGAGGATATCCTAAAAATCTCAAAAGACAACTTAATAAGAGAAGTAAACCCTCTGCTTAAAGAATATATGATTATTAGAGATATAAGTGATTTTCCGCTTGTTAAAAAGATCAAGATTTACGAGAAATTTGAAGAGTCACTAACTTCAGCTTTATACGCTGTTGTTGCTTCCGCAGTTCTTCACAATGGGGAGCTTAGGAAGACAGGCAGGCCTTACTTTGTCCATCCTTTCAGAGTGGCTAATAATATTTTAAAGATAACCAACGATTCCAAATATTCAGAGAGCACTCTTACAAAGTTGTTTTCAGCAGCGTTCCTGCATGATACTTTAGAGGATACAAGCCTAACAGAAGAAGGCTTAAAAAAGTTGTCTAAGAAAATCCTGCCGAAGGATAAACTTGGAATTTACAATATTGTTAAAGAGTTGACAAGAACTAAAGAAGAAAGAGGCAACAACATAATAAATTTTGACAGCGTTGAAACAAAGTCCTCTTTGAGAGATCTAGTTGAATCATTCAAGCTTCCCAAAAGAGAGTATTACAATAGGATGCTAAATCATGAAACTTTAAAAACTGAAGATGGAAAATTAGCTCTGCTCATTAAAATCCTTGACGGATTGGACAGTTGTTCTGAGATTCCTGTTCCAGATAACATTCCAGAAGGGATTTACGAAAGTATCAACAGACCTGGAACGGTTTTAACTGTTATGCTCAATTGGGACTTTAAAAAGACTGATGAAAGCGTATTTGTGAACCATTTCTTACTGCCTGCTGTTAGCTTTTTAAAAGAAAATAGAGTTTGGTATTACGATAAAGGTATCGGCCTCACTCTTGGCGGAGGAGAATCCACTTTGAGTAAGAAAATCATAAACACATTAAATCTTAATCTGTTTGACGGTCAATCAGTTAATCCTTTTGCTCCTGTCGTTTGGAACATTACTTCCGTTGAAGATTATATAAAATTTGAGTCAAAGAAACTTTCAGAAGGGATACTAAACTTTCTAAATCCTTCAAAGTTAAGATTCCTAAAGTCTCTTATTCTCAGACCAATAAACTCTGATGAAACTTATTTTCCCGAGGAGAGAGCTTATCTTCATCCCTCATCAGCTTATAAAATAATACTCAAAGAATTAAAGGAAGAAGATAAAATAATATTTTATGTTAGTAAGAAGCTTCTTACAAATTACTTTAATAGCAACACAGGAAGATTGTCATTAAACTTGGATATTCCAACAATAAAAACAGAAGACGGCGGGAAAAGATTATATTGGGTTCCTATGAAAGTTGAAGTTTCCTACCAAGATTGATCCTTTTCTTTATCCATAACTTTTATGCCAAGTTCTTTAAGCTGTTCCTCGCTCACTTCAGAAGGACTTCCATCCATAGGATTCTCTGCTGACTTGTTCTTTGGGAAGGCGATGAATTCTCTTATGTCAGTCATCCCTTTAAGCAGAGTCACAAACCTGTCCAAGCCAATAGCTAAACCACCATGAGGCGGAGCCCCATACTTCATAGCGTCCATCAAGAAGCCGAATTTTTCCCTGGCTTTCTCATCGCTTAAGCCAATTATTTTAAACACTCTCTTTTGAAGGTCCGGCTCGTTTATCCTTAAGCTTCCTCCGCCGACCTCCCAGCCGTTTAGAACAATATCGTAAGCTTCGGCTCTAACTTCTAAAGGTTTCTCTTCAAGCTTATTAAGGTCTTCTTCTTTTGGCCTCGTAAATGGATGGTGCTTTGCTTCAATTCTATGTTCATCTTCGTTCCACTCAAACATTGGAAAGTCAACAACCCAAACAAACTTAAGTTCATCTTCCTTGATCAGATTAAGTTCCTGCCCGAGTTTAAGCCTAAGCTGTCCAAGGGAAATATTCACGATGTCTTTCTCGCCTGCAATTATGAATAAGGTTTCTCCTTCAGAAATTCCAACCTTATCAATAAACTCCTTGTTGGCAAATTTAGATATGCTCCCAATTAATTCATTATTTTTCATGGAGATCCAAGCGAGGCCCTTTGCTTTGTAAACTTTAACCAGCTCCTCAAACTCTTTTATCTTTTTTCTTGAGAACAACGATTTAACCTTCAATGCTTTGACAGACTCCGCATTATCGAATATACTCAACCCTAAAGTCTTCACTTCGTCTTTTATATCTTTAAGTTTAAGCTCAAACCTTAAATCAGGTTTGTCGCTTCCATACTCATTCATAGCCTTATCGTATGATATTCTCTCAAATGGAATTTTTATCTGCTTTTTAAGAACCTTTTCAACAGAATATTTTATCATCCTCTCAACAATGTCCATAACATCTTCCTTTTTAACAAAGCTCATTTCCATATCTATTTGGGTAAACTCCGGCTGTCTGTCAGCTCTTAAATCTTCATCGCGGAGGCATTTAGCGATTTGGAAGTATCTATCAAAACCTGCAACCATGAGAAGCTGTTTGTATATTTGAGGACTTTGAGGCAGAGCGTAAAACTTTCCATGGTGGAGTCTGCTCGGCACTAAGAAGTCTCTTGCTCCTTCAGGAGTAGACTTAACAAATAAGGGGGTTTCTACCTCCACAAAGCCTTCAGAATCAAGAAAGTCCCTGACCGCTTTAACAAGTTTATGCCTGAATATTATGTTTCTTTGTATTTTCGGCCTTCTCAAATCAAGGTACCTGTATTTTAATCTGTTGGCATCTGTTATTATAACATCATCTTTAATCTCTATTGGAGGTTCGTCGGATTCGTTGAGCACTTTTATCTTCTTCACAAGAATCTCAACTTCACCAGTTTTCATGTTCTTGTTGATTTGAACTTCAGGCCTCTTTCTAACAACTCCTTCTGCCTGAACAACAAATTCTCTTTTCAAACCTTTCATGATTTTATCAACTTTTTCGTCCTCAGGATTGGAAACTAATTGAACAACTCCGCTTCTATCTCTTAAATCAACAAAGACTATTCCGCCGTGGTTTCTAAGTTTCTTAACCCAACCACAGACAATAACAGTCTTGTCAATTAAAGAAGAGTCTACATCGCCGCAATAATTTGTCCTCATTGCTGTTTTGCCGCTCATTCTTAGAAAGTTTGTTCAAAAGTTTAAAAAGTTTACTCTAAAAGACTTCTAAGACTTTTGAAGTTATAACAACTTATTTAAATCACAGCACCTTAAAAACAACTGGTGATTACATGTCAATCAACATAAATAAGCATGGTAGTGCAACATTGTTAATTTTAATACTGCTTGTTTCAATTGCGTTGGGGGCTTTAATATACAGTTTGAGTTTCCAGCACACTACGCATATTATTAAGGGTAAGAACACTGGTTTTGCCAAGTTCTCCTCGGAAGAAGAGTTTGTTAATAATGTATTAAATCAGGAGGGGAATTATGAGAGCCCTTACTACACTCTTAACTTTATGAACGCTCAAAATTCAGAAATGCTTGGAGATGTAAAGAGTGCAGGAAGTTTAGAAACAGCAAGCACGCCCTCCTCACCTTCAACAGATTCAAGTTCTTACAGATATTCAGAGACCAACACACAGGTTGAAGGTATTGATGAGCCTGACATTGTGAAAACAGATGGAAAGGATATTTACTACGCACCTTACATTTATTCTTACTGGAGTTATGGAATTAAGAGAAAAACTTTAGATATAAAAGCTCTTCCTGCGAATGAATCGAGAGTTAAGAAGACTATTCCAAAGAGCGGAGAGATGCTCTTGTTAGATGGAAAGTTAGTCTTTTTATCCAATCAAAAGATAAGTTGTTATGATATTGGTGAGAATAAGACATTGTGGGAGTTAGACCTCAACAACTCTTACATAATAACTGCAAGGGCTTATAATGGCAAGATTTATGTTGTTCTTAGAAAGTATTTAAACTTTGAGAACCATAATATTGTCCCACTAAAAGGCGTCATAATCAGACCTACCGAGATTTATTATCCTCAAGGGAACCTTCAGTTGGACGAGCTTTACTTTGTTTTTGAGATAGACCCAAATACTGGAAGGATAGACAAGAAAGTCAGCTTCTTAGGACCCTCATCTGACGCAACTATTTACATGTCAAAGAAGAATATTTATGTTGCAATGTCATACAGAAAAACAGATTATGACATTATAAAAGGATTCATTCTTGAGAATAAAAACTCTCTACCTAGAAGTTTAATTGACAGATTGAAGGAGGTAGAAGGTTATGATATCTCAGAGTATTCAAAGCTGAACGAAATGGAGATCGCTTTAAACAGATACAAGCTTACTCTGAGCGATGATGAAAGGTTGAAGTTCAACAGCAACTTTGAAAATTATTTTAAAGAGCATGAGAAAGAGCTTGAAAGAACTAGGATTGCAAAGATTCCTTTAGATTCATTAAGCTTAGATAAATCCACAGATATTGAAGGAAGGCTGCTCAATCAATTTTCCATGGATGAATTCAACAACAATTTAAGGGTTGTTGTAACAAGGGGAATTTGGGACAACTCAGACAATTTGCTTTACATATTTGACGACAATTTAAACTTAATCAGCGAGACTGGCAAATTTGGCACGAACGAAAGAGTTTACGCTGTTAGATTTATAGGAGATAAAGCTTATGTTGTAACCTACAAACAGATTGATCCTCTTTTCATAATGGACCTTTCCAATCCAAAAGATCCCAAGATTGTGGGCCAGCTGAACATATCAGGATACAGTTCTTACCTGCATCCGATAACTGATGAGTTGCTCATTGGCATTGGGAGAGAAGGTTCCTCTGTGAAAGTTTCATTGTTTGATGTGAGCGACGCTGAGCATCCGAAAGAGTTAAGCAGGTATTTCCTCAATGATTATTGGAGCGAGATATTATACAATCATCACGCATTCCTATTGGATAAAAAACACAGCATTTTTTTCATACCCACATCTAAAGGAGGTTATATATTCAGTTACAAGAACAACAAGTTAAGTTTAGCTTACGCAGTAAACCAGCAGGGAGTTAAGCGCGCTGTCTACATAAATGATAATCTTTACACACTGAGTAATTCAAATACGGTGGTAATTGACGAGAATTCAATGAAAAGAATTAAGGAGGTGGATTTCTCTGATTATGAAGATTATTGATTAAAACCTTTTTTCTTTTTTATCGTAATGTTTATAAATAAAACAGAATATCCCAAGTGGTAAGCCTCCGTAGCTTAGTGGTGGAGCGCGCGGCTGTTAACCGCGAGGTCGCCAGTTCAAACCTGGCCGGAGGCGCCATTTTTCATTTTTTATTCAAAATTTCGGGCCCGTAGCTTAGCCTGGTTTGGAGCACTCGACTGATAATCGAGCGGTCCGGAGTTCAAATCTCCGCGGGCCCATCTTAATTCTAGTACCATCTTCTTCTAATACCTTCTTCATTTCGGAGGATTTCACGAAGTAGAACATCCTCCTTAAACACTCCTTACCAGATTCTTGTTTAGAATCTGGTTCCCACATCAACACGAGCCCATCAAACAATTTCTTAAAAAACAGTTCGCGAAGATTTTTAATCGCAAGATTTAAAAACAAGTTGGTTTGCCTTTATGATTGGACTCGTAGCCTAGTCTGGATAGGGCAACAGCCTTCTAAGCTGTGGGTCGGGGGTTCGAATCCCTCCGAGTCCGTACTTTATTTATCTTCCCTGTTTTTTCTTACTTTTCGATTCAACCTTTTTCTAAAAGGTTGAGTTCCCGCATCCCTCCGAGTCCGCACTCTTTTTCTATTCAGCTTAACAGACTGCTTTTATTATTCGATAAATTTATTAATCACTGTCTGTTTTTTTTTTATGAGACGCGAAATTAAAATTCTGTTGCTGTCAGACACTTGGACATACTTAGCTTTGGGATTGATTGGTCCAATATATGCTATATTCGTTGAGAAGATTGGTGGAAATATTTTAGACGCGAGCTGGGCTTATTCTTCTTTTATGATAACAACTGGATTAGTCATGTTTTTTATAAGCAGGTGGGAGGACAAAGCGAAGCATAAGGAAGAATTGGTAGTTGCAGGTTATGTTCTAACTTCGTTAGGATGTTTATCATACATTTTCGTCAAGGATGAACTCTCACTGGTCATTACTCAAGTAATTTTAGGCTTGGCTGGAGCATTATATACGCCCGCTTTTGATGCTCTGTATTCTGAATATCTAGATTCTGATGAAGAGGCTTCTGAGTGGGGTTTAGAAGAAGCAATGATTTATGTTATAGGAGCAATATCTGCGCTGATTGGAGGTTATGTCGCCAAGTTTCTGGGCTTTAGAATTTTGTTCATAATTATGTTTATTGTGTCAACTTTTAGCGTGGCAACATCACTTCATTTACTGCACAGCAAGAAGCATCCAAGTATCTCATAACTCACACAGCATTAATATTACAAAACATTTATAAAGAGGTTGTATTTCCTCTGTTCTATGGCTAAGAGAATTGGTGGTTCAAGGAGAAAGAGCAGAAGCAAGCTGACTAAGAAGGTCAGTGAGAAGGGTAAGATTAAGATCAGCAGGTATTTCCAAGAATTCAATAAGGGCGACAAAGTAACTATTAAAATCGAGCCTTCTGTTCATAAAGGCCTTCCTGACCCTGTTTTTCAGGGGAGAGTTGGTGAAGTTTTGGGGAAGAGAGGCTACTGTTACATCTTAAAGGTTATGGATGGAAGTGTTGAGAAGAAGCTCATGGTTCATCCAGTTCACTTGCTTCCTCACAAAGGGTGATTCTTATGGATATAAAGATTATAGAACAAAAACCTGTTACTCTATCAGAAGTTAAGAAAGCTTTAGAATCATCTAACGAGGAAGACCAAAATTTTAGGATTACAAAGACGAAGGAGTATTTAGATTACTTCGCGAAGTTGTCTGAAAAGGAAGCTAAGGAGTTAAAAAAGAAGATTGAAGATTTAAATATCCCAAGATTAAAGGAGGAGATGATTGTTAAAGTTGTTGACTTGCTCCCTAAATCAGAAGAGGAGGTATCTTTAATCTTCCAAGCTTATCCAATAACTATTTCTTCACAAAACTTAAAGAAGATTGCTTCAACTGTTGAGGAGTTCATGAAGAATCGCAAGTGATTCAAAAGTTTTATAAACTCCCAAATTATAATCTAATGGAGGTTAAAATGGTAAGAGAAGATTACGCTGTGGTCTTGGATTTCCTGCCTAATGGTTATCCAAACGACACAAGGCCCATGTTTCAAAGAGAGCCTATTGCTCAAGCTATTGGAACCTCCAGCTTCGCCCTGTTGGAATTAGTTCCAAAGAAAGGAGTCTTCTTACAGCCTCATGAGAAAGTTTACATAGGCCCTGACAAGAGGGATAAGATTCATCACATAGCTGGCAGAATACCCTACTCAAAGCTCACAAGCACAGCAAAAGCTGAATTGGAGTTCGTCGTCCATGATATTGTTGTTAAGAATGAAAGTAGGTTCGTTAAGTTCTTCAACAACGCAGGTCCTCTGACTACAAGGATGCATCAGCTTGAGCTTCTCCCAGGTTTGGGTAAGAAAAGGATGTGGGAGATTTTAGATGAAAGGAGCATTGAACCATTCAAAAGCTTCGATGATATTAAGGAGAGGATTAAGTTAATTCCCGACCCAGACAAGCTAATAACAAAGAGGATTCTAAAAGAGATTATGCAGGAGCAGAAGCATTACTTGTTCGTCGCTCAAAAGGAGAAGGAAGGTTATTAAAAATAAAGTTTTATTATTTTATATATCAATATTCGCCTCTAAAGCGTGTTCTTCTATGAATTTCTTTCTGGGCTGGACGTCCTGCCCCATCAGGAGGGAGAATGTCTCGTCAGCCACAATTGCATCTTCTATGGTTACTTTAACCATTCTTCTTGTCTCAGGATTCATTGTTGTTTCCCAAAGCTGTTGGGGATTCATCTCTCCAAGACCTTTAAACCTTTGAACATCCGCCTTCGGATGCTCCTTCACTATTTCAGCAAGGTCGCTGTCATCGTATGCGTAAATTCTTGTTTTGCCGAACACAACCTTATACAAAGGCGGTTGGGCTATGTAAACATGACCTTCTTCAATTAAAGGCTTCATGTATCTGAAGAAAAATGTCAGCAACAATGTTCTAATGTGCGCCCCGTCAACATCCGCATCGGTCATTATTATGATTTTTCCATATCTGAGTTTAGTAATGTCAAACTTATCTCCTATATTCGTACCTAAAGCAGTTATTATTGACGCTATTTCTTGATTGTTTATAACCTTGTGGGGCCTCGCCTTCTCAACATTAAGTATCTTTCCCCTTAAAGGAAGTATTGCCTGAAAGTTTCTATTTCTAGCTTGCTTCGCTGAGCCCCCTGCGGAGTCTCCTTCAACGAGGAAGAGTTCAGTTTGTTCAGGGTTAGTTTCCGAACAGTCTGTGAGTTTACCCGGCAGACTTGCTGAATCAAAAGCTGTTTTTCTACGGGCCATCTGCTTTGCCCTCTGAGCCGCCTCTCTCGCCTTCGCTGCATTAGTGACTTTGTCAATGATTAATTTAGCGATGTCTGGATGCTCATTCAAGTATGTCTCAACCTTCTCAAACACGAAGGAATCCACAATCCTTTTAACCTCAGAATTTCCAAGCTTCGCCTTCGTCTGACCTTCAAACTGAGGTTCTTGGACTTTAACACTTATAACGGCAGTTATTCCTTCCATAACATCATCGCTCGTTAATTTTAAATCCTTGAGTCTTGTTTTTGAATCCTTCAAATAGGAGTTGATTGCTTTTGAAAGCCCCATCTTAAAACCCGTCAGATGTGTTCCTCCCTCATCTGTTCTAACTGTGTTGACGAATGAGAATATGCTTGTTGTGAATCCTGATGTATATTGAAAAGCAAAGTCTACTCCAACATCATCCTTTTCTCCCGAGAAATGAATCACAGGATGGAAGGGTTTTTTATTGGCATTTACTTCCTCAATAAAACTTGATATGCCTCCATCAAAGTAGAATGTTTTTGATTTGCCCAACCTCTCATCTGTTAGAGTGATTTTTAGGCCTGGGTTCAAGAACGCCAGCTCCCTCATCCTCTCAGCTAAGAATTCAAAGTTGAAGTTTGTTGTTTCAAATATGCTGTCATCAGGTAGAAATGTTATTTCGGTTCCTGTTTCGTTGGAATTTCCTATAATTTTAAGCTCTGTTTTGGGTTTGCCGAACTCATATTCTTGATAGTAAACTTTCCCATTTTTTCTCACGGTAACAGTCGTTCTCTTTGATAAAGCATTAACAACTGAAACTCCCACACCATGAAGTCCGGAGCTCACTTTGTACGCTCCCTTGCCGAACTTTCCTCCAGCGTGAAGTTTTGTCATAACTATTTCTAAAGCGGACTTGTTGTATTTTGGTATGATGTCTACTGGAATTCCTCTCCCATCATCCTTAACTGTAACCGAATTGTCCTTATGGATTGTGACAGTTATGTTTTTACAGTATCCTGCCAACGCCTCATCAACACTGTTGTCAACGATTTCAAATACTAAATGATGAAGCCCTCTGATAGAAGTGCTTCCAATATACATGCTTGGTCTTTTCCTAACGCCTTCAAGACCTTCAAGTACTTGAATCTTCGACGCATTATATTCCTTACTCTTAACATTGTTATTTTGCGGATCCATAACACACCTCTTTCATCGACGAAAAATTCTCTTTCAGAACCTTCTTTTATTCTCTAAAAGAGCAGAGCTGTATTTAAAAAACTTTCGCTTGAGAAGGAAGTGTTTTTCAATAAAAGATCAGAGTTTATAATTAATTTCATAAACAACTTTCTGAAGGTCAGATTTCTCAATTTTAGTTATATTTTTAATTTGAGGAATCTGTTTAAAGTAATTCTTAATCTGACTCTTTTGAGGAGAAGAGTTAATTAGATAAATAAAAAAATCCTCATCAAACTCTGTCTTATTATATTTATAAGCTAAAAGTAAAGAGGCAATATCTAATTTATCTTTACCAAAAAATCTACTCTTTTCTACTGCTCTCAAAAGCTTTGTGAATACAACATATTCAGGCGAAGAAACCTTCACAGGGACATCGTCGAATACAACAGTTTTAGTTCTTTCTAAGAAATCCTGTGATATTCTAAAATTATGAATTTTCTCAAGATGATAAACCACTGGAACTTGATTTATCTCGTTAAATAAAGAGTTATAATCCCCTATAAAGAACAAACCATATTTCATTTAAGACCTTCTATATC
>WAPY01000002.1 GCA_015520525.1 Candidatus Woesearchaeota archaeon | reverse complement strand
TTGTTTGGGAGCCGAGGGGAGAAATCTTAGAGGATAAAGAACTCTTAAATTTCTTAAAAACAAATGAACTAAATGAATGTGTTGATCCCTTACGGAACAATAAGATTAACGGGAGAATAAATTATTTTAGACTTCACGGCTTCGGCGGGAAGATGATGTACAATTACAAGTTCTCTGATGATGAGCTTAAGAAGGTTTACGAGTTGGTAAAGAACACAAATGAAGAAAGTTATATCATGTTCAATAATTTCTACAAGTGCGAGGACGCCCTCCGTTTTAACTCACTGGACAGGTAAGTAAGAAACAGGTTTAAAGTTCATTTAACTAAAAAGATTTATGAAACGAACTGGCTTGGCAAATCTGCCATTGCACAACGGCAAAGCACCTGCCTGGCTCTTCAAAAGAATGACGAAGTTAGGCTATGAGATAACTAAAATTATCGTTGATGAGTATGGAGCTAAAGAGTTTTTGAGTAGGATGTCAAACCCTTACTTTTTTCAGAGTTTGGGTTGCGTCCTTGGTTTCGACTGGCACTCATCCGGGCTCACAACAACACTTACTGGAGCATTGAAGTTCTCAATTAATAAAAAAGCCGAAGAACTTGGCTTGTTTATAGCTGGGGGCAAGGGGAAAACCTCTCTAAAAACAAAAGAAGATATCTTAAACTTCTCCGATGAATTCAATATGAGAGATTCAAAAATAAACTCTTTAATCAACGCTTCAATTACAACAGCAAAAGTGGACAATTCCTTGATTCAAGATAATTATTCTCTGTATCATCATGTTGTAATAGTTGATGAAAAAGGAAATTGGACCATTGTTCAGCAGGGGTTGAACAAAAATAACAACTACGCAAGGAGGTATCACTGGCTCAGTTTTGAAACAAAAAGCTTCATTGACGAACCTCACTCAAAAGAGAACGGGATAATTGGTTTTAAAGAGAAAAAACTAATTCTCAATCTGACATCTAAGAAATCTGAAGAGACAAGAAAGACAAGTTTAGACCTCGCTAAAGATTATAAGAGCACAATAAGACTGATAGAATCAAACAGGCAGGAGAGTTTGTTGAGATTTATTGACCCAAATTTTAAAGAGTTGAACATGCCGAGAAACCACTTCATCAAAGACATGAATTTTAGAAACCTAAAAGGTCTTAAGGATGTGATGAAAAAAGCGTACGAACTTCAACCATCAAATTATGAGGAGCTGATTAAGATAAGAGGCTTCGGTCCAAAAACATTGAGGTCTTTAGCGTTGATATCCAAAATAATTTACGGCACCGAAATTGACTGGCATGACCCAACAGAGTACTCCTTCGCCCACGGAGGCAAGGATGGAATACCCTACCCAGTGAACAAAAGATTAATGGACAAGAACATTGAATTCTTGAAGAGCATAATAGAGGAGACAAACATAGAGAATAATCAGAAGTTGAAGATGGTGAGGAGATTAAAAGATTATGCTTGAAAGAGAGACTGCACTCATTATTTAGTTACTGTAAAAAATGTGATGAAATAATATCAAATGAAATCAGAACTGCAAAGATAACTAAAAGCAGATTGTTATCTCAAAGCGTTTAGGAAGTAATAACTTCAAAACAGGCTCAAAGATTGAAGTATTAACCTTACTGGGAAGCATTATCTAAAGATTAGAACAGTAAAGAGGGGAAAGAAGCGATGAGAATTAATAAAAATGCCCAACTAAACTTCCTATAGTGTATCCAACAAGAGTCTCCGCTCCTCCGCTCACAATTCCCAAAACCGATTTCGCAGAGCCTTCCACTGTGGCTCCCATGATTATTTCTTTAGTTTCTGCAATCACTTTCTCAAGACCTTTCAAGCGCTTAATGTTCTCTTTAGCTATTTGTTTTCCACCCAACGCTCCGGATATTCCTCCAAATACAGCTCCCAAACTTCCTTGAACAACAGCAGGACTATAAATCAAAAGTTTATATGTATTATCAGTAACTTTGATACCGTGAGAACGAAAGTAGCCAGCGATTACTCCAAGACTTAAAGAAGTTAAACCCACCAGCCATCTTAACTTAGCGCTCTCATTAGGTATTGTGACAAAAGCAGAAGGCTGAGGTTTATACATTATTTCTTTACTCATCAATACCGCCGGATAATACAAGAAAGAATTTATTTATAAACTTTTCGGTTAGTTATTACTGTAAAGGAGTTATACTTAATATGATTCCTTTTAATTATGATAAGATTTAAATACAACCTCTCAGGTTTATCACGCTCATGTTATCTATACCAATATGTCCGGAGGGAATGACTGCTAAGGAGAGTAGCATCCTGGAAGAGATAATAAATAATGAGTTTAAAGGAGAATTCGTGAAGGCGTCATTTCACCATCACACAAAATATTCTAATGAGTGGCTGAACAGAAATGCAACTGTTGAATTCGTGCTTAGAGAAGCTTTTAAGAATGACATTGGCTTACTGGTTGTCACAGACAAGTCAAATGACCAATTCTTTGATGAATTAAAAAATCTATCGGGAGATTATGTAATTGAGGAAGATGATAACAGAGTAATAAGGGTAACTGACAAGGGCAGTGGCAAGAGCTTGTATATTCCAAGAGCTATGGAGTTTCACCACAAAAAAGGCCACATGCTGTTAATTGGCTACAATAAAAAGATAAGCAATTTAGAAGGATTAGATTTATTTAATCTGGCGGATGAGGTTCATAATCAAGGAGGTATTGTCATTCCAGCCCACCCATACGCAACATTTTCTGGAGGAGTAGGAGAATACAACTTACTTCAAATGCTGACTAGGATTGATGCTGTTGAAGTTTACAATTCTCAATTGACAGGTCCTCTGAACAGATTCAACGAGAAAGCAAAGAAATTCGCCAAAGAAAAGAATCTAAGTAGAATTTGTTCAAATGACGCCCAACTTCCAGTTGATAGTATAGGCAAGACATATATGATGTTTCCTAAGGAGCTTATAAACACGAACAACGCCCAAGATTATATAAATTCAATTAAAAGAATCCTCTACTTAACCAAAAATCTTAGTTTCTACAATAAAATTGCTCATGAAACACCTGAAAGAATGACTGATTTAATAAAGTGGGAAGCCTTACTTATGTATGGAAAAGCCTTAGAAAAGCTAAAAATAGCCACCAACAAGTAGTAAAAATAGTAAGATTTAAATACTCCCGAATTATTCTTAAGGCATGGCAAAAAGATTAGAGGACATACTTAAAAATAATGTTATTGCTTCCTTTCATGTTCATACTGAATTTTCTGGAGATCCTTATCTACAAAGGGTGAAACTTGAAAAAGTGTTAAATTATGCGTTCAAAAAGAACATAGGGATGTTGGTAATAACTGACTCAAACAACAACAGAGCTTTTAATTATTTAATCAAAAATTATAAAGAACTAAAGAATGACTCCAAATTCAAAATCGACAAAGTTGACGGCAACCTTCTCATCGTTGAAAATGGCAATAAGCAAATGATTATTCCAAAAGCTATGGAAGCAAGGTCAAAGGAAGGCCATATCCTATTAATTGGATACAAAAACATAAATGCTCCAGAAAATTATACTGTTGAGGACTTAACAGACATAACTCATGATGAAGGAGGAATTGCAATTCCTGCACATCCCTTTATAAAGAAATTTGGAGGTGTCGGAAGAGAGGGATTGGATAAAATTAAAGAGGAGGTTGATGCTGTCGAGGTCTTCAACGCTCAAGCAGGTTTATATCTCAAAAAGTTTAATATGGAAGCGAGAGAATACGCTGATCAAAACAATTTGGGCAAGATTTGTTCAAATGATTCCCACGACATTTCTGGAATCGCTTATTCATACATGATTCTCCCTGAAGAGTTTATCAACTTAAAAAATGGAGAGCAGTTCATAAGTTCACTCAAAGAATTCTTGAATCAGACGAAGAACCCAGAAGTCTATGATACAGTTGCTCATGAACAGTATGAGCCCCTGCCGAAGGTTCTCACTTGGGTGTTAAGGCATAAATTCCAGAGGAAACAAAAAGCCAATCAAAAACTTTTAGAAGAGTAAAGAAACAGATATTTCAAGCAATCGAAGAAAGATACACGCCAGATTAAGATTTCAATTTTTTTATTATACTTTGGAGGCTCATTAGATTTTCTTCTCCAGTTCTCATATTCTTCAGCTTGTATTCCTTCTTTTCAATCTCTTCATCGCCGATTATAAGGCAGTATGGTATGTCCTCCTTGTTTGCGTAGTTCAACGCTTTGCTGAGTTTTTTATTGAATGCTATGTCGCAGCTTATTCCTTCTTTTCTAAGCTCTGATGCTATGCTTAATGTTTTGTTGAGTGTTTTTATAGGCACGATTAAAACTTGCGGTATCTTCTTAACTTTAACATCGCCGAGTCCTTTCTCTTTAATCGCTTCATAGATTACATCAAGGCCGAAAGCAAGACCAGTCGCGGGGTAATCTAATTTAGAACCTAAAAATTTTTGTATCATATTATCCCATCTTCCCCCAGCTGCTATGGAACTTTTGATGTTTGAATCTTTTAGAAACACCTCAAATATCGTTCCTGTGTAATAACCTAATCCCCTCGACAGGTTGGGGCTGAGAATAATCTCATCCTGAATATTGAAATTTTTGCAGTAGTTGAAGAACTCTTCAAGTTCTCTTATGCCTTCAGACGCAAGCTCATTACTTAACTTCTCTTTCAAGAATTTTATTTTCTCAAAATTATCCTTGATTTTATCTGTGCTTTCGACTATGCCGAACACTTTATCAACAACCTTCTTATTAAACCCTTTATTTAATAATTCTTCTTCAACTCCCTTCTTGCCTATCTTCTCAATCTTATCTAAACTCAAGGCGAAGTCAACAAATTTGTCTTCCTCAATTCCAAACTCTTTCATTATTCCAAATAGGAGTTTTCTGTTGTTGACTTCCACATAAATCTTCAGCCCTAATCTCTTGAAAGCTTCAGAAACAAGGGACATAAGCTCAGAATTCACAACTTCACTCTTAACTCCAATAATATCAACATCGCATTGTGTAAATTCCCTCAACCTTCCAGTTTTTACAGGCCCGTCTCTAAAAACTTTGCCTATCTCATACCTCTTGAAAGGAAACCTTATGTCTGGATTTAATCCCACAAGTTTGGCAAGTTTAAATGTAAGCTCATACCTCAAAACAAGGTCTCTATTGCCTTGGTCTTTTAGAGTGTATGTTTCCTTGAGTATTTCAGAACCGCCCGCATACTTTGATGACGCAATGTCATAAAATTCAAGTATAGATGTCTCTATGGGCTTGTACCCGTAAAGCTTAAACACTTCTTTGAGAGTATCAACTATATACTCTCTAACAATCTGTTCTTTCGGCAAAAACTCCTTCGTCCCTTTTAATTGTCTTAAATTCATAAGATTAAGTGTATTCTAATGATTTATAATATTTTTCATAAATTTATTAAATCAAACAGCAAACCTACTCTTATGAATAAGGAATTGTTCAAGTATTATGATAACAACATTTTAACTTTAAAAGCTAATGTCAAATCAGTAATTAAAGATAACGATATTTTTGGAGTTATTTTAGATAAGACTCCTTTCAGGCCAAGTTCCGGAGGTCAACCTTATGATAAAGGCTGGCTGGTTTCAAACGGCAGAAGGATTGAGATTATAAAAGCAACCTCTGATGATAAAGGGAATATTCTTCATTGGGTTAAAGAGATTCCGGATTCAAAAGAGGTTGAATTAATTGTAGACAAAGATAGGAGAGCAAGATTTACAAAACTTCACTCTGCCGAGCACATTTTCTTTGGCTCTTTAAAAAAAGTGAATGAAACAGCTGATGTTTACAAGATTAATCTTGATGAGACTCCTCAAATTTTCATAAAGGCTGATTCCTTAAATTATGAAGACATATTTAAAGCTGAAGTCCTGACAAGAGATGTTATAAAGAAAGGGCTCAAGAGGATTATTCATTACAGAAGCAGAGACAACCTAAATGATTTGATAAGCAGAGGCTTAAGAATAAAAGAAAACAGGATTAAAGATGATTTTGTTAGAGTTGTAGAGTTTGATGGTTATGACTTATCCGCATGCTCAGGAACTCATGTTGAGAATACAAGAGAAATTGGAGATTTCTTAGTCACTGATTTCAAGCATGAGAAGGATTACTATGTTGTATCATTTGTTGTGGGGGAAGAAGCTGAGAGAAGAAGACAGGAATTAAGTGAGGAGGCAAGATTGTTAAGAAAACTTGTCGGAAAGGACAATCTAGTAAAAGAAGTTAAAGAAATGATGGATAACAAGGCAAGATTCAAACAGAAGTATCATCATTACCTCTTAGAGTATTTAAAAACATTGAAAGCTGACAGATTCTCCTATTTCATATTCAACAATGAGGAGTCGAAGGTTCTTATGAGAGGCGTAAAAGGCTTGTGCTCAAACAACACAGTCTTATTCATAAATAAAAAAGATGGGTTGAATGAAGTTATACTCTGCTCAAAAAATGTTGACTGTGGCGGCATAATTAAAGAGTTAATAAAAGAGAATGGGAAGGGCGGTGGCAGTAAGGACTTTGCTGTCTGTTCAACAGAGCTTGAACCTGATAAGATTGTTGAGTTTGTCAAGCAAAAAGTTTTAAAACAGGAATAAAAACCTCATGTTAAGGGCTCGTGGTTTAGTGGCTATAACGCTGCCTTCACGTGGCGGAGGTCCCCGGTTCAAATCCGGGCGGGCCCATACAAAAATTATTTATACCATGCGTGGAATATCTTTCTCATGAACAATAAGGAGATTAAGAATTACTTAAGAGGCTTGACTGCTAAGAATCCTGAGAAGTTTTATCCCGTGAAAAAGCTTGAGGAGCTTGGCTTCAAGAGGTACAAGTGCAAGAAGTGCGGCCGTTTTTTCTGGAGCTCAAAGCCGAGGGATTTCTGCGGTGACTCTTCTTGTGTTGGTGGTTATAAATTCATAAATGATTCTCCTTCAAGAGCTAACCTTTCTTATGTTGGTGTGTGGAAGAAATTCTCAAAGTTGTTCTCTGATTTAGGTTATACTCCAATAAAAAGGTACCCTGTTGCTGCGAGGTGGCGCAAGGACACTGATTTTGTTCAAGCGTCTATTTATGACTTCCAGCCTTATGTTGTTTCAGGCGAGGTTGAGCCGCCTGCAAATCCTTTAGTCGTCCCTCAATTCTCTTTAAGGTTTAATGATGTTGACAATGTTGGTTTGACCGGCTCTCATTACACCGGTTTCGTTATGATAGGCCAGCACGCTTTCAAACCTCCCGAAGAATTCAACCAAGAGAAGTATTTTGAGGATATTTACACTTGGTTAACTAAAGGTCTTGAAATCCCAGAGGATGAGTTTGTTTTCCATGAGGATGCTTGGGCTGGCGGAGGCAACGCCGGCGTTTCTCTAGAGTTTTTCTCTCGAGGCTTGGAGTTGGGGAATCAGGTTTACACTGGTTATAGAGTTGAGAACGATAAATTGAAGCCTTTGTCTTTAAAAGTTTTGGACATGGGCATGGGCCAGGAGAGGAATGCTTGGTTTTCTCAAGGGACCCACACAAGTTATGACGCTGTATTCCCTAATGTCATGAGAAAGCTTTATTCTATTACTGGAATGAGCCAGGATTCAAAGATTATGTCAGAGTTCCTGCCTTACGCTTCAATGCTCAACAGCGATGAAGTTGACAATATTGACAAAGCCTGGTCTTTCATAGCTGACAGAATAAATTATGATGTTGATGAGTTGAAGTCAAAGGTCTCAACATTCCAAGCTTTATACTCTATTGCAGAGCACAGCAGAAGTTTGCTTGTTGCTTTAAATGATGGAGTCTTGCCGAGCAATTCAGGCGGAGGTTATAATTTACGACTTATTTTGAGGAGGGCTTTATCTTTTATCAGCCAATACTCATGGAACATTGATTTGAAGGATGTTATAGAATGGCACGCTGAGGAATTAAAAGAATTATTCCCTGAGTTGAGGGAAAATTTAGATGATGTTAACAAGATAGTGGATGTTGAAGTTGGGAAGTATAAGAACACGCTTTCAAATATTAAGAGGATTACTGAGAAGTTGTTCAGTTCCAACAGAGAGATATCAACTGAGAAGTTTGTGGAGCTGTATGACAGTAAGGGAATAAGCCCCGAGAGTATTGTCTCATACGCTAAGAGCATAGGAATCCATATAAAAGTACCTGATAATTTTTATTCTCTGCTCAATGAGAAGCATTCTCAAGTTAAGAACGAGACGCAGACTAAGAGGACTGAACTCGTAAACTTCAACAGCCAGAAAAAGACGGAGGCGCTTTATTTCAATGATTACACTTTGGTAGATTTTGACGCAGAGGTTGTAGATATTGTTAATAAGGACAACAAGTTTTTTGTTCTTCTTGACAGGACTGCTTTCTACCCAACATCAGGAGGCCAGGCTCACGACACGGGCAGGATAAACAACTCTGAAGTCGTTGATGTTTTCAAGCAGGGAAATTTGATAGTTCATGTTCTCAACTCTGTTAATTTCAAAGTCGGCGATAGAGTCAAGTGCAGGATTGATTTTGACAGGAGGAAGCAACTTACTCAACACCACACAGCCACCCACATAGTTAACGGTTCTGCCAGAAGGATTTTAGGAAATCATGTTTGGCAGGCCGGAGCTTCCAAGACAATTGACAAGGCGAGGCTTGATATTACTCATTATGAGCAGTTAAGTGATTCTGAGATTAGGGAGATTGAGGATTTAGCTAATGAAATAATTAAGAAAGATGTTGAGGTCAAGAAGTATTTTCTTCCGAGAAATATTGCTGAGGAAAAGTTTGGATTCAGGCTTTACCAAGGCGGTGCTGTTCCCGGCAGAGAAATTAGAGTTGTCGAAATTCCAAACTTTGATGTTGAGGCTTGCGGAGGAACTCACTTGAACAGAACTTCGGAGGCTGAGCTGATTAAGATTATCAAAACTTCAAAGGTTAGGGACGGCGTCGTGAGGATTGAATTTGTAGCGGGTGAGGCTGCGAAAAAACTTCTAGACAACGACTCTAAGGTTGTTGATGAATTGTCCAAGTTATTAAATTGCAGGAGAGATGAAGTTCCATGCAGAGTTAAGGAGTTGTTTTCTTTGTGGAAAAGCATAGTCAAGAAGCATAAGAATGTCGAGTTCAAACTATCCTGTCATGAGTCTTACTCAGGCTCCTCAGAGGACATATTGAAGGAGTCATCCAATATTCTGAGGACTCA
Organism: Candidatus Woesearchaeota archaeon; assembly: GCA_015520525.1. Classification (GTDB taxonomy): domain Archaea; phylum Nanobdellota; class Nanobdellia; order Woesearchaeales; family WAPY01; genus WAPY01. The sequence goes on along the minus strand of WAPY01000002.1, from coordinate 16,997 downwards.
AAAGGAGTATTTAGTTAAGACTGTTAAGAGATTTTTAAATGACATAAAGATGGCCGATGAGAAGAACAGAAATCAATAATCGGTTATTTTCTTCTGATTTTTTCTCTTTGCTAAAAGTTTGCTCTTGGTAATTATTTCATTGAATTGTTTTTCTGTTATGCCGTATTTTTTCTTCACAACTGCTTGGGCGTATTTTATCATAAGCTCGTCGTTGGCGAAGGATATTGGTTTATTCTTCATTGCTTTTCTCACCGCTTCTCTAACGACCCAAACGCCTAAAGGCGCATAATATTCTGGAGTTATTATTCTCAACGCAAGAACTGATGCCTGCTTTTTTATCCTCGCAAGCTCTTCGAGAATTCCAAGCCTCGCAGCATAATACCCGCCGGCGCAGTTCTCAGCGTAAGATTTCCTTCCATAATAATTTTCATAGTCAGTTGTGTATTGAAGTTTTTCTCCCGTGTTCCAATCAGTTTTTGGCATGTACATTTCAAACAGTTCATACGACCATTCTCCTGAGAAGAACAGGATAATGTAATAGTTGCCGAGATGCCCGCCGAAGTAGGCTGTGTTTTCAGAGCTTCCATAGTCTTTTATTTTTTCTATGAGTTGTTTTCCTATTGCATCGTCAACCGCAGTAATGGACCACCTTGTCGGAACTAATTTTCTGTTTGTCTTCAGTCCAAATGATCCGACGCTTATCGCTTTGGTTAAGAACGCTTCATCGATTCCTTTCTTATACAGTTCAAAAACTGCTGTCGTTGCTTTTGTGTCGTAATCGTCGTAGTATTTATCCACCTTACTTTTTATTTTTGGATTCTCTTCTTCCCTTATTTTTTTAAGTTTAGCGTTTGGACCAAAAGGCGGGGTGAATGTTGAAAAGTTCAAGTTAATTTTTGGCTTGTCTTTCAGCATCACTTCAACGCTGACAGGCTTCTCGGATAAGGTTATTTCCTGTATTTTTCTTATTTTGTAATCGTTGCCTATGATTACTTTCTTCTGCTTCTTCCTCGAGTTTATGAGCGCTGTTCTAAAGTCTATTATTTCTTGTATGCTCCTGCCTTTTTCAGACCATTCTTTCGGATTATCATAAGGTTTGTTTGGATCTTCCACAGGAGTTAGCAGTCCAAGGTTTATTTGGGGATATCCTACTCTGCCGACGAACACTGAGTTTGTTTTTGTCGAGAAATCCTCTTTCACATTCTTAATTTTATTCTTTACTCTGGAGAGAGCTTTTTTCTTCGTTAATATTGGGCAGTGGTCGAGTCCGCACCACAACCTTCCTTTACATTTGACGCACAGTTCAGGATTTGGAATCATCAATTTCCAGAATTAGTTTGATTTTATAAACTTTGAGAAAATGCTGAATACAATGTGTAAATTGTCGAATAAAATTGTTGAATAAAAATAAAAAAATAAAATGCCGGTTTATTGTTTATCTTCTTCTCTTTTTCTTCGCTGTTTTCTTCTTTTTGGCAGTTTTCTTCTTAGCTGTCTTTTTCTTTGTTGTCTTCTTTTTCTTCGCTACTTTTTTCTTTGTTGTCTTCTTAGCCTTCTTCTTCCTCTTCTTTCCGCCACGAGCCATCTTAGCCCTTGACACATCACCATTCTTGTCAACAAAATAAAGATATCCCGGTTCCTTCTTCACACCAACCTTAGCAACTTTTTGTGCCATCATTTACCACCTTTTGTAGGGTGATTTTAATCACCTTACCTCTTTTTAATGAAAACTAATATTTAAGCTTTGCTATTTAGAGGAGGGTCCGACGAGCTTTTCAGCCGTCTTTTTCCTCCGTCTTTGAGAATTTATCATCTATAGCTTTTGAATATAGGATTATCCTGTTGAGTATGTCTTCTGTCCTCTTTTTTACTACTTCTTCTGCAATTTCTGTCAGGCTCATGAATTCTTTTATTCTATACTTTGATTGCATCTTCTCGACGATTCCGAGGTTTTTAAGCCTCAGCAGCTGCCTTCTTATGTTAGGTTCAGAGCATCCTTTGTCGTCCAATTTGTGGTGTTTTCTCTCGTCTGCTGTAAGTCTTACTATATCTTCGACGCTCAACATTTTCTTATCGCTGGATGCTTTCAGAAGAACTATTAGCAAATCAACGATCACATCCCTCGAATCCCCCGGCTCCAATAGGCCCACAGAGAGGCAGTATTTTTTAACAAGCTCCCTCTCTCCAGCTTGGTAGGGCTTTTCATACTTCCTCAAGGTTATTGAGGATAAAGGGATTTCCTTAGCTACTTTCGCCGCCATTTTCTAAGTGCACATAAAATGTTTTGTCTTTTATTTTTTGCTCTATGTATGTTTCGTCTTTTGTCTTTGTGAAGCTTATTGATGACGCGCCTACCTTCTTTGACAATTCTTCCTCATATTCTACCAAGAATGATGAATCCTTGTTTAAGAATATTTTTAGCGCCACTTTATCTTTCGGCTTCAATCCTCTCTTCTTCCTCATATCTTGTATTCTTCTCGTGAGTTCTCTCAAGTATCCTTCTTTTAACAGTTCCTCTGTCAGTTCCGTGTCGAGCATAACTTTAGCGTCCGTCCCTTGTATTTCTGCAACCAGCTCATTCTTAGGAAGCTCGTCTTTTTCTATTACGTCCTCTTTTGTTATCTCTACTTCCTTGCCTCCAACTTTGATCTTATACGCTCCCTCCTTGTTTATCGTTTCTGCTAATATCTCTGGCTTCACTAGTGATAATTCTGCTATTATTGCAGGTATGTCTGATTTGTATTTTGAGCCCAAGACTCTGAAGTTCAACTTGGCTGTTTTTACCGTGTCAATCTTGTCTTTCACGCTTATAGTTTTCACATTCAGTTGTTCCTTTATTATTTCCTCAAGGATTTTTACTTCTTCTTTTATCCTGTCGTCTTTTGTGATTATAGTAAGCTCTTTGAACGGCCATCTTATTCCATAGCCTGCTTTTTCTCTTAAATTAAGACCTGCTTGAAGTATGCTGTCATAAATTTTGAAGGATTCTTCAAGCTTTTCGTCTATTTTCATCTCATCAAATGCCGGCCATTCATACAGGTGTATGCTTTCTTTATCCGCCTCTTCTGAGTATCCTCTTATTCTTTGATAAAGCTCTTCAGACAAGAAGGGGATTATTGGAGCCGCCAGTTTTAAAGCTTCAAGCACTACATCGTATATTGTGTTGACAACCAAGTCGGGATTCTCTTTAATCTTATTTCTCGTCATCTTTATGTACTTCCTGCTTATGTCTCCAATTAATGAGTCAAGCAGTGCTGAGTTTGCCTGTATCTCGTAGTTGTCGAAGCTCTTTGTCATTTCTCTTATTGTTGAGTTCAACCTTGAAAGTATATACTTCTCTTCTGTTCCCAGTTTTAGAGAGTCATACTCCTCAGAATTTAATATTTTCACACTGTAAGTTTCTATTGAGTTTAGGAGGTATGATATTATGTTCCACAGCATGTTTAAGGTTTTGTATTTCCCTTTGAGATCTTCAAAGTTGTAGTTCAAATCCAGGCCGGGATTCGCGCCTCCTATCATATAAAATCTCATTGCGTCAGCTCCGTATTTATCCACCACTTCGTATGGAGAGATTATATTGTGCAAGGATTTTGACATTTTCCTGCCTTGAGAGTCATTTATTAATCCGTGCATATAGACTGCTTTGTAAGGAGCTTTTCCAAAGCTAACGAAGCTGAGGCACATCTGAGAGTTGAACCATCCTCTTATTTGGTCTTTTCCTTCAAGTATTAAGTCCGCGGGCCACATTTCTTCGAATAATTTTTTGTCTTTTGGGTATCCTATTGTAGCCCATGACGCTGCTCCTGAGTCAAGCCACACATCTAAAACATCCGGTATTCTGTGCATTTCTCCGCCGCATTTTGGACATTTTATTGTAATCTTGTCAATCCACGGTCTATGGAGGTTTTCTATTTTCTGCCCGCTTAATTCTTCCAGTTCTTCTTTAGAGCCTATTACTTTTATCTCTCCGCACTTGTCGCATTTCCAGATGGGCAGAGGTATTCCCCAGAATCTCTGCCTGGATATGCACCAGTCTTGAAGGTTTGAAAGCCATGAGTCAAACCATTTACTGCCTGCCCATTCCGGAACCCATTTTATTTTCTTGTTGGCTTCTCTCATCTCTTCCTTGAGTTTTCCAACTGCGAGGAACCATTGCTTCGTCGCTCTAAATATTACAGGGCTCTTGCATCTCCAGCAGTGCGCGTAATCATGTGTTATTGGCGCTTCTGCGACGAGAACACCCTTTCCTCTTAGGAACATTATGAATTTCTCATCGTCTGTTTTTGCTCTTAAACCGTGGAATGCAGGTATTGAGTCGGGGAAGACTCCCTCTTCATCAACTACATTGAAAGCCGGCAGTCCGTATTTACTGCATACTTCATAATCTTCAGGTCCACAGCCCGGAGCTGCATGAACTAAGCCGGATCCTGATTCTAAATCAACATATTCTTTTGAGAGTATCACTGAAAACGCCCTGTTGTTGTTTTCTTCTATCTCTTTAAGCTGGGGAACCTCATCATAGAAGGGAGGTTTGTAATGAACTCCATCAAGATTTTTCCCCTTAAATTCTTCTACAATATCATACTCTTTTCCTATTAAGTTCATAAAATCTTCAACTCGCTCCTTTGCAACTATCCAGTTTTCTTCTCCGACTTTCATCTTCACATAATCAAAGTCTGGATGCACCATAACTGCAAGGTTGAACGGCAAGGTCCAAGGAGTTGTCGTCCAGATTATCAAGTAGTCTTTGGTTTCTTTTCCGTCTCTTATTATTCTGAACTTAACATATATGGATGTGTCTGTTCTTGTGTGATATTCAAGCTCGTGCTTGGCGAGTGCTGTTGCACATCTCGGGCACCAGGTCATTGTTTTTAATCCCTCATAGAGAAGACCTTTTTCTTTGGCTTTTTTAAGCGCCCACCAGACGCTTTCTATGTACTCATTTGTGATGGTCATGTATGGGTTGTCCCAGTCCATCCAAACTCCTATTCTCTTGAAGTCTTTTATCATAGGAGTCATCTTCTCAAGGGCGAAATTCTTGCATTCTTCTGTGAATTTAGCAAGTCCTTCTTCCTCAACAATCTGTTTTTTGTCTTTTATTCCTAGCTTTTTCTCAACTGCAACTTCTATTGGAAGGCCGTGCATGTCAAATCCTGGCCTGTCCCAAACATCAAATCCTTGCATTCTTTTATACCTAAGAACAGCATCTCTCAAGGATTTTCCCCAAGCGTGCCCAACATGTATTGCGCCGTTCGTGTATGGGGGTCCGTCCAAGTAGTAGAATCTCTTGTGGCCCTTGTTTTGTTCTCGAGCCTTTTGGTATATATTGTGCTCCGTCCAGAATCTTAATATTTTCTCTTCAACTTCTTGAGGATTGTATTTGTCTGCCATCTTGAGATGTTGTATATGTTTTAATATAAAAGATTTTGGTTAAAGCAAGAATATTTAAATACTCATATGTGATAATTATTGTATGCTTCGTTTAAATTCAAAGAGGGGTTTTCTTCAAGTGGATAGCATTGTCAGTATGAGCTTGTTCTTCTTGTTTGTCATTTGGCTTTTCATATTTGTCAGAAACTATGAGATAAGCAGGCCTTACGATTTCCCTCCATCTTTGTCAGATTTAGACAGCCTCAAGTGGACTGTGAACAAGCTTTTTGTAGTTGTTGATTCAAACACAAATGGTTCATTTCCAATTATAGTTAGACTTCCAAGCTTTTTGAATTTCTCACAGAATCACACGCTTCTTGTTTCAAATCAAGGTTCGGTTCCTTTTATACTTGAGGATGGCATGCTGGTTTTTTTAGATAATTCTTCCAGCAAAGGATATTATCATCTCATCAATTCTCCGGACCAATACTCCTCATTAATGTTTAAGCAGGTTGTCGGCAACACAACTTACTTATCCACTCAGAGTGTAAGGTCTGAGTTGGATAATTCTCTCCCTGTTTCTATCATCTCATCGCGGGGAGTGGCAATGTTCAATTCCTCTTTTAGAGTAAACACTGCTCCTTTAACATTTAATAATTCTTCTATTGTAAATCTTCCCTACCTTTCAGCTGTCAAGTCTTCAAATTATGATGTTGAGAATTCCTGCTACACCTTTGGAGGCCACAATTGGCTTGCCTGCTCGGTAACATCTAATGATGAGTTTCCTCATTACATTTCTGCTAAGTTTTATATAGCAAACTTTTCAGAATTCTACGCTGACGATTCCCACAGCGGCAAGCTGAATATATCAACTGACTTTTGCTATAATTTCTCAACAAGCCACATTTTATTTGTGGACAAAAGCAGGGGCTTAAGTTTTGAAATGATATTCACTCCGTCTAATGTTTCCTTATGCTCTCAAGATAATACCTTATCTCTCTCTTTGAATTCTTTCTTCAATTCTCAATTTAAATACTTGTTTTATGTTGATAACTCCAACCTGTTAACTCCTGAATTTGAATTTCCTAATTATCAAGTCAGGTTTGGTTCTTTCAGAGTCTTATCTGGAATGGATCCAAACAAGATCATTAACGAGTCAATTTTAAAGAGCTGGTTGGAGAATTACTCCAGTGGAAGTGAGAACTTTGGCGTAAGTGTTTTTTATAATGGAACATTAATCAGTGTAGGAAACTCTTCAACCAACAATGATGTTTATTCAAAAATTTATTACCTTCCTCTGCTTTTGGACAATGGAAGTTTCTCAAGTTTATCTTTTACTTTAAGAGCTTGGAGGTCTTAGCATGGGCAGAAGCAGAAAAAACAAGGGAGGCGTTTTAAGAACTCTTGAGGTTGTCATATCTATTATTTTAAGTATAATTGCTTTATTGTATATTCTTCCAACAACTCAAACTCGTAGTCATCAAGTTATTATTCCAGATTATTTTCCTCTTATGAACTCTTTTAGAAATGCTGTGGTTGCAGATGATTCTGCGGGAGCTCTTTCTGTAGTTGATGAATATTTAATTCCTCTCTACCCAGATTACAATTTTAATTTAAGTATATCGGAGAACCCAAATTATATTATGAATATAAACAGCTCTAATAATGTTCATTCGAAAACATTTTTTATATGCGGGAACTCTACCGCCACTAAATTTTACTTTGTTAGAATTTATTATTGGAAAAAGTAGGAGGTGTTTTTATGGAGGTAAAAATAGATACGGAAAGGTTGTCAGTTGGAGAGTTGAGGGCTTTGATTAGAATGTTCAACGAGCTTTTAAAATATAAGACTCATAGAGAGCCTGTTGATGAGAACAAACACATTGAGGAGAACAACAATATTGTCGGCGGATTTGCCTCAATGTTCTCAAATGACTCTGACAACAAAGATGAGGAAAACAACAGCAACAAAGAAAACAACGACAACAGTTACAGTAATGGAATTCAATTATATTAAACCAAAGACGGCAACATAAAATGAGCTTCAAATTTATTGATAAGACTGCTGATATAAGGATTAGAGTTGAGGCTGATGATTTGTTCGGCTTGATTAAAGATTCGGCTGAGGCTTTTAAGAGGGTTATGACTGATGATAATATTGCATGTTCTGTCGACAAAAAGATAGAATTTGACGCCTGCTGTGAGGAGAAAATTGTCTTCAAATTCTTAGAGGAGCTACTCTTCCTTTTGGACGCTGAGGGATTTTTAATCTCAAGAGTCAAAAGCATTTATTTGTTTAAGAATCATAAAGGCGAGTTCAAGGTTAATGTTCTTGTCTGCGGCGATTCTGAGCTTTCAAAGTATGACATAACTTCTGTTATCAAAGCTATAACTTACAATGATTTTAAGTTCGGCAGGGATAAAGAAGGGTTGTTTACTGAGATAACCCTCGACCTTTAATCCTCCTTGTTTTTATTTTAGAATTTTCCCAGTTTCCATATACCAAAGGTAAAGGTCAAGCTCGGCAAGGTTCAAACCTGTTTTGTCAGCTATTTTCTTAAGTTCTGACTCCACTTCAAGATACTTCTTCTTCGTCAATGTCTTTGGTTTTTTTATTATTCCTTCTCTGACGAGAAGGTCTATTATGTGAAAATCAATTATAGCGGCATTTTTGTATCCTATGTTCCTCATGAAATGCGACGCTTCTTTATATCCAATTCCTTTAATGTTTTTTACAAGCCATTCTCTTAATTTTAACTCGGGAAGTTTAAGAGCTTCTTCGATAAGAGGCAGTTTTTTCCTCGCTTCAACTATGAACTCCGCTCTTTTGTTTGGGAACCTATGGCCCAACTTTTTAAGCTCTTCTGAGAGTTCTTTCTCGCTCAGGGTTAAGAATTTATCGCCTATCTCTCTTTGTATTTCTATTCCGCCTAAAGCTGAATAATTAGCGGTCAGTATGCAGAAGCAGAGCTCAGAGAATATTCTTTTAATTCCCTGCTTTCCCGTCATTTCAAAGTCCCTAATTCTCTTGTCAACAAGTTCTCTAACTTTTGTCTTCTTGAGATTCTTAATCTTCTCAATCAACATTTTATAATTCACTGTTTATTTTGATCTCCACAGCCCATGAATTGTGCAGTATTCAATTGCTTTAACATCTTTACCTGCGGGAATTTTAAACTCCGCCTCAGGCTTGTCTCCCGGCTTCAATGTTTTTCTGTGCTTCACTCCATCAACTTCAAGTTCAATCATGCTTATGTAATGATTCTCTTCCATTGGATGAGGGACATTTCCAACCTTTACTATGTAAGCATCATCCTTTCTAATTATTACTGGAACATGCTTGTTGCCTTCTTCATACTTCTCTGTGAGTTTTTCCATCTCTTGATTACAGCAGACTAAAGTTCCCTTGCCGTCTTTAATTACTTCAACTACCTTTCCGCAAACATTACACCTGTAAAAGGTCATGTTTATTCTCCCCTCTCTTCAACTTCTTTTTTCCCGTCTTCATATTCTTTAGCCTGCTCTTTGTCAAGTTCAAAAAGCAGTGATTCAAATTCTCCAACATGGGCTTTTTCTTCCCTTGCAATATCCATTAATGTTTCTTTAATTCTCTTGTCTTTTGCCATAGCAGCCATTTGCTCGTACAAATTTATCGCGTCAAGCTCTGCTATGATTCCTGTCCTCAATATTTGGAGGTCTGTTCTTTCTTCATCTAATTTTTGCGGTATTTTACCCATCATTTTTACTCATCTCCTTTTTTATTTCTTTCACAAGAATATCAAGTATTTTCAATTTTTCCTCGTCCGGTTTCCCACTTATCTTCCATGAGCCTGCCAGGTTGAAATCTTTCAATGTGTCTTTCAAGAATTTTTCGGCGTTGCTTCCCCACTCGTATAAGGTCACTAATAGAACTTGTTTAACCTTTGGTCTGTAGGCTTTCAGCATCATAGCCACTAAGGTTATTGCAGGGTGAGGACCTCCAAGCACTGTCGGCGTCGCAATGATTAAAGTATGCGGGCTCACTAAGTTTGTGAAGAGGTTTGAAATATTAAAGTTTGACACATCAACAACATTTGTTTTTATTTTTTCTTCAGCGAGTTTCTCAACAATATAATCTACTGTTTTCTTAGTGCTCCCGTGCATTGACGCATAAACTATTGTAACTTCTTTATCTGTCTCGTCAGATGTCCACTTTTTGTACAAGTTGATTACTCTTTGTGGTTCTTTATGTATTGGTCCATGACTTGGGCAGATTAAGTTTATATCAAGGTTGTCAAGTTTTTTCAGGTTGAAGTTTATTGTTTTCCTGAAGGGCATCATTATTTCTGCGTAGTATTCTTTCTCATATTCTAAAACTTCCTCTGTGAAATAAGGATTTTCAAAAGAGTAATGCGAGCCGAACACATCGCATGTGAATAAAATCTTGTCCTCTTCAAGATAAGTCATCATGGTTTCAGGCCAATGGGCTGAAGGGAACATTATGAACTTAAGTGTTTTATCACCTAAACTTATTTTATCATTATCTCCAACTTCTATAATTTTGTTTTCGTCAACGCCTAATAAATCAGTTAGGAAGCCTTTTCCGATTTTGCTTGCAACAACTTCTGCAGTTGGGAACATTTCAAGAATGTAGGGTATTGAACCTGAATGGTCCTGTTCTGAATGGTTTGATATTATGTAATCAACCTTAACTTTCATCTCTTTCAATCTCGAAATTAACTCGTCTTTCTTGCTTGGATCAACTGTGTCTATTAATGCTGTTTTTTCGCTTCCAATTATTAAGTAAGCGTTGTATGTTGTTCCTTTTTTCAAGGGAAAGATTGAGTCAAATGTTTTTCTCTCAGCATCCTTTGAGCTTAGCATAATTATGTTTGGTTTTATTTCTAAAGTATCCTTCATGATAATCACCTTTTAATAAAAATAAAAATAAAAGAAATAGTTAAATGTTTCTAAATCTTCTTATGGCACAGCCACCAGTCAAAGCATTCAATCTTTCCTTCTTCCTTGTCTTTTAATCTCTGCGCTTTCTCTTCCTCGCTTGAAGCAGGATTTATTATCACATGATCTTTGACTATCTCATTGTTCGGCCAATTTGCTGGTATAGCAACTCCTTCTTTGTCTGAGAGTTGAAGTCCCTTGACCATTCTCAAGATTTCATCCATGTTTCTTCCTAACTCTTGCGGGTAGTAAAGTATCGCTCTAACCACTGCTTTTGGATCAACTATGAATACTGCTCTCACTGTGTTCTTACCTTTGTTTGGATGCAGCATTCCAAGTTGTCTTGCTATGTCCCCTGTATCATCTGCTATTATTGGGAATTCTATTTTAACTCCTAAATTGTCGTTTATCCATTCCTTCCACTTTAAGTGGCTGAAAACTTGGTCTATACTCAACCCTATAAGCTCACAGTTCAATTTTTTGAACTCTTCATACCTTTTTTGGAATGCTACAAACTCTGTTGTGCACACAGGTGTGAAGTCAGCGGGGTGGCTGAATAGAACAAACCATTTTCCCTTAAAATGCTCTGGCAGAACAACTTTTCCTTCTGTTGTTTGAGTTTCTATAGTTGGAAATGTCTCCCCAATTAAAGGTAGTGTATATTCCTCTTCTTCAACATATTCATCTTCTTCCATTTTTATTCACCTCATGTTCTATTTGTTCTAGAAGTTTATAAAACTTTCTAAAACAAACTTAAATAATCGTAAAATTAATAAATAAGTGCTCATTTATATATTTATGGTTCGTTTTTCAAACTCAGATTTGTTGGAATTGTTGGAAAAGGACTCAAGAATGTCCTTCACTAAAATAGCAGAACACTTTGGAGTCAGTGAAACTGCCGTAAGAAAAAGAGTTGCTCAACTTATTGAGAAAGGCATCATTGATGGCTTCACAATAAAATTAAATCCAAAAAAGGTTAATTTCTTGATCGGGATTATAGGTGTTGATACTCTGCCTGAATCATACTTTAAAGTTATTGAAGAATTAAGGAATGACTCCAATGTGAAAACTCTGTTTACAAGCAGTGGAGATCACATGATTCTTTTAGAGTATTGGGGTAAGGATAATAAAGAAATGAAAGAATATATAAGCAAGGTGGAATCTATAGAGGGAGTTGTGAAAGTATGCCCTGCTGTTTTACTCAACAGAATAAAGTAAGGTGATAGCATGTTCAACGCGAAAAAGATAAATGAGTTTACTTGGAGAATTGATAAAGAAGGGGATATGAAAGTTCCTGCAATAATTTACAGCTCTGACAAATTAATAGGAAATGTTCTCAAGGATAATACAGCTCAGCAGATAGTAAATGTTGCCAAACTTCCCGGAATTGTAAAGCATGCTTTAGCAATGCCAGACGCTCATGAAGGTTATGGTTTTCCAATTGGGGGAGTCGCAGCCTTCGATGTTGATGAGGGAATAATAAGCCCAGGAGGTGTTGGCTATGATATTAACTGCGGAGTTAGGCTTTTAAGAACTTCATTAGACTATGATTTTCTCAGCAAAAACAACAGAATAAGAAAGATAACTGATGAGATATTTAAGAGAGTTCCCTCAGGAATAGGATACAGCGGCATGAGAGTTAACGATGACGAAATGATGGAGATTTTAGAGAAGGGAAGCGAGTGGGCTCTCAAGAATAGCTACGCAACAAAGCACGATTTGGAAACAACTGAAGAAAATGGAAGGATGAAAAACGCAGACCCTTCCAAGGTCAGCAAGAGAGCAATAGCTCGAGGCAGAAAACAGGTTGGAAGTTTAGGCAGTGGGAATCATTTCTTAGAGATTCAGAGGGTTGCTGAAATTTATGATGAGAAAGTTGCTGAGAAATTTGGCTTGCATAAGAATCAAATAACAGCGATGATACACTGCGGTTCTCGCGGCTTGGGCCATCAAATTGCTTCGGATTATATTGAACTATTTGAGAAAAAGTTCGGCTATGAAAACCTGCCAGATAGGGAATTAATAAACGCTCCGTTCAGCTCTGAGGAAGGCCAGGACTACTTTAAGGCGATGAGTGCAGGGGTTAATTTTGCGTTCGTCAATAGGCAGTTGATAACTCACAAAGTTAGAAGAGTATTTAATGATTTATTCAACGCTGATGTTGAGCAGGTCTATGGGGTCTGCCACAACATAGCGAAGGTTGAGAAACACAATGTTGACGGTGAGGAAAGGGAGCTTGTTGTTCACAGAAAGGGAGCCACTAGAAGCTTTGGTCCCGGAAGGGAAGAAATTCCAGAGATTTACAGGAATGTAGGCCAGCCTGTTTTAATACCTGGAAGCATGGGCACTGCATCCTATGTTTTGGTGGGCACTAAGAAAGCTGAAGAAGTAAGTTTTGGAAGCACCGCTCACGGAGCCGGCAGAGTGATGTCTAGGAAGCAGGCTATCCACACTTTTGACGGCAACAAAGTTTCAAAAGACCTTTTGAAGAAAGGAATCTATGTTCATGGTTCATCAATAAGGGGAATATCAGAAGAAGCTCCTCAGGTCTATAAAGATATTAATGAAGTGATCAGAGTATCAAACAACTTGGGCATTGGAAAGGTCGTTGCAAAGTTAGTTCCCTTGGGTGTTATAAAAGGTTAAGTTGTTCTTTCCTTATTAGCAACGCCTAAAAAGATGCTTCAACTTTTTATTGCTGAATCTTAAATAAAGCATCAGAAAAGGCGCTTGGAATAAAGACATAATAGCAGGGAAGACAGATAAATAACTTCCTTCCTTGCCAAAAACAGAGATGAGGATTGCTATTGTTAAAGCTACATTCTTACTTACAGAGGTAAAAACAACAGCTTGATGTTTTCCATATTCAAATGAAAAGATTCTGCGATTCAAGAAGATAAGAATAACAACGGTTATCCCATAAAATAAAATAGCGATTGGTAATAATAAGAGTATGTTTTTGTAACTTTTTATAATGAGATTTGCCTTTGAGGCAAATATAAAAAATAAGAGAACATACAAAGACAACAAGGTTATTGAAGAGAAATAAGGTTTAACATTTATAAACTTACTGTGCCCATGTTTCCTTTCAACATATTCTCTTGTCAGTATTCCAAGCAGTAAAGGAACAATTAAAACAAGAGTTATGTTCTTCAAAATCAAGCCTAAAGGAACATTTAAGTTTGCTCCTGAAGCAAAGTACTGGCCTAAAAATGGATAAATAAATACTGAAGCCAGAAAAGCAAACGCAACAATTATCGCTCCTGAAAGAATATGACCTTCAGCAAGACCAAGATAACCTAAACCCATACTAGATGATGGTGCAATAGACAGCATCAAAAGAGCAAGTTTAATTTTTGGATTCGAGATGAAAATGGATGTTAGTATCCACATAGCTAAAGGAGCATAAATAAAATTTAAGATCAATGCCTCCATAAGTGGCTTCAATGAACCCCTTATTCTTTTCAATGAAGAAATAGACAGATTAACCATCATAGGATAAATCATAATGAAAACAATTAAAAGAATATAATGAGATAAAAATTTTAGATTGAATAAGTAACCTAACAATGTTCCTAAAATCATAACTAAGAGAGTATAATAGATCATGTTATTTGATAGATTCTTCTGTATTCTTTCAATTAAGGACTTATTTTTAACCACCATAAAATTACCTCCCATTAATAAGAGAGATCAGAGAATAAAATGATGGGTATATAAAACTTAAGAATGTGTGATAAAACAAATAAAAGAAAGCACTAGTGAAACAGCAGCCATAAAAAATAGATTATTTATTTTTTCTAAGCATAGTTATTGCCAACTTTCAAAGACAAGTAAGTTAATCACTCACTTACTCGGATCAACAACCCTCCCCATAAACAAAATATTGCCTGTATCATTCTGCTGTATTAAGAATATGAAAGGATGGTCTGCTATGAATTTTATCTTCGGTTCTGGACGATCAATTGCTGTAGTTCTTATTGTTACTGCCGTAGCAGCAGCTGCTTCTGTTTTTTCCTCATTAACTTCAATATATGCCTGATGAATCACCTGACCAATGAATAAATCTCTCCTGCCGTCCATCCCTGAGAAGTCAGCCGAGCTCGAGAAAGCAGTCGGCATGCCTAAACTCTCTAAATCATTTCTCATAAAATATTTAGTTTTAAACTTAAATTTTGGGACCTCTATTTCTTTTAAAGCTGCCTTATTCATTCTACCTTCCCATTCTTTCAGATTATCAGCTGTCAAATTTGACTCAATAGAACTTAAACTTCCTTTTGGCAATAAGATTATCATTGAAAGCTTATCCCCCTTATAAGGCAACTCCAATAGTTGTAAATCTCCTAAATCAGCATAGTTAAAAAACCTACCTTCCATAACCATCATAGGAACATTAACCTTCTCAGAAGGTGTTATTTTAAACTCTTTATTGGCAGTGTTTTTCTTGTCGAATTTCCATTCCCAAGTTCCTTTGAAATAAACAGAATCTGTAATAACTATCCTTGTGTTTGGATCAATCATACCTGGAGGTATTAAATTCTTAATTTTATTATTAGTTTGCCTTGCAATAAAATTATTAATAGTCTGTCTTGACCTTTCTGGCTCATTCTTAAAATCAAGATTAACTGCCTTGCCTCCATAATATTCCTCAACTGTTTTCATGTAATCAGGAAGCAAATGGAATGTCTTTTCAACCCATAAAGCATTCCCTGTTCTTAAAGTATAATCTTTATGATTTCCATTTATGTCATTGTATATTCTAGCAAAGTTAGGTCTTAAGACATTATAATCCGGAAATTGAAACACATTCTTAATCTCATCAGCTGTTTTTCCCCTTGCTCCCTCATAAACCATAGCCATAGCAGAGGATGTGCTGTATGGAGAGAAGAAAATGTTGCCCTGATTTTTATTTTCTAACTCCTTGTAAAGCTTTATCGCAAATTGATTATTGCCGTTAACCACTTCTTTAACACCTTGTTGTGTCCAACCAGAACTGTTAGCTTTCGGCGGCGTCGTTGGATTATAAGGAAAAAGAAAAACCACAGCTGACACAAAAACAACCGTCAAAAGCAACATAACAACACTTATTAACATAATTCTTCTTTCCATCTTAAACACACTAAAACAGAAACACATTTATAAACTTATTCAAGACTTCAAAAGAAGTTGAAGTTAAGGAGATAGAAAAATATATAAACATTACAGAATATGAGAAAGTATGATAAAATTAATTATTTTCCCAGGTTATTATGTCCCTCATGTTGGGGGGGTTGAAAAGTACGCTGATGATTTCGCAAAATACTTGTCTGAAGATAAAAACTACGAGATTTATGTGTTTGCACCAAACATACCAAAGTATAAAAGCTTCGAGATAAAATACAACAATGTTAAAGTTTACAGGTATCCTGCTTTTGATATACGACCAAATTATCCCGTACCTAACTTATTCACGATTACTTTCTGGAGAATGTTTCTCAAGATGTATAAAATTGATTTTGATATTGTTATGACAAAAACGAGGTTTTTCTCAAACTCTTTATTGGGATTAATATTTGCAAAATTTAGAATTCACAAGAAAAAATTGATCCATGTTGAGCATGGAAGCGCATTTGTCAATGTAGAAAGCAAGATTACAAACAAGATAGCGTATTTGTATGATAAAACAATAGGAGCGTTGATATTCAAAAAATCGGATTGCGTAGTGGCAATATCAAGAGCGGTTTATAATTTTATCACAGAAAATTTCATTAAAGACAAATCGAAGATTCGTTTACTCCCAAGGGGTCTAGAAATAGAAGAGATTTAGAGCATAAAACCAAATAAAGATATAAATAAAAAATTTAAGAACAAGGTTAAGTTGTGCTTTGTTGGGAGATTATTCAAGTGGAAGGGTGTTGAGAATACAATAAGCGCCTACAAAAGTCTCTCTGATAAGTTGAGAAAGAAAACAGTTTTAATCATTGTTGGCTACGGTGAGGATTTAAATAGGTTGAAGAAGCTGTCTGGAGAGTATTTGAATAATGGAATTTACTTCACTGGGAAAAAGAAGTTCAAAGATGCGATAGGAATTATGAAAACTGCCGACATTTATGTTCACTCCTCTTATAAAGGAGGGGGTTTATCAACTTCCTTACTGCAAGCTATGTGCTGTGGAAGGGCAATAATCGCAAGCCCTTATGAAGGAGCTGATGAAGTTATTACAGACGGTAAAACAGGTGTTTTGTTGAAAGGTAACAGCCCAAGAGAAATAAAGGAAGGAATACTCAAGTTGATCAATAACAAAAAGTTGAGAGAAAAATACGGCAGGAACGCACAGAAATTTATAGAGAAAAACTTTAACTGGAGGAACTCTGTCAATAAGTATAAAGAAGTTTTTGAGGAAGTATTAAGAAATAAATGAAGTTCTATCTCTTCTTTCTAGGTTTTCTTGCAACGGTAATAAATCCGGGAGCGAATAATTTTATTAAGCCCAATTTTGCTGTTAAAAGAATCCAATAAACAGTTAATCTTTGCAGCTTATCCAATCTAAAATTTTTCAGCACATACCTGCATTGTTTAACAATTTCTTTTTTATTATTAATGTTCGCAAATGAAAATACATATTGGTAATGGGGAATGGGAACATAAAAATCCACTTTCTCAAAATATTCCTTAAACAACCTTTTCAATGCAAAATAAGAATAAATCTT
>WAPY01000001.1 GCA_015520525.1 Candidatus Woesearchaeota archaeon | reverse complement strand
ATACTTATCTTTATTTGATGAGCTCCCATTAGAAGTTAACTTCAATGTTAAACAATTAATTCATTACGCTGGAGTTCTGGAGGAAAAATCATTAAATCTTTTAAGCTAAAACTAACAAAAATTTTATATAACTATTAAGTATTCTCGCTTACTTATCATAAAGGGGTATAAAAATGGAAAATCAAGAATTACCAAAGCATTACAACCCGCATGAAGCGGAAGAGAAATGGCAAAAATTCTGGCAGGATAATCACATTTACAAATTTGACTTTAACAATTTGAACAGAGAGAAAATTTTCTCCATAGATACTCCACCACCAACTGTATCTGGAAAGATGCATATGGGTCATGCGTTCAGCTACTCGCAGGCTGATTTTATTGCAAGATACAAAAGAATGAGAGGTTATAATGTGTTTTATCCTTTCGGCTTTGATGACAACGGCCTCGCCACTGAAAGGTATGTGGAGAAAAAAATAGGGAAGAAAGCGACTGAGATGAAAAGAAGCGAGTTTATAAAAACCTGCTTGAAAGAAACTGAAGAGACAGAAGCTGAGTTAAAAAAAGCTTGGAGCTCGTTGGGAATAAGCCCCGATTGGTCAATCAATTATAGAACCATAGGAGAACACGCTAGAAAGATAAGCCAATTATCTTTTATCGAACTTTACAAGCAGGGCAGAGTATATCAGAAGGAAGCTCCGACATTGTGGTGCCCCGAGTGTCAGACTGCCATAGCTCAAGTTGAGTTGGAAGATAAAGAAATTGAATCCTACTTCAACGATATTCTGTTTGAGCTTGAAGACGGCACAAAGATGAAAATATCGACAACAAGACCTGAACTTTTACCCGCCTGTGTTGCCGTCTTCGTCAACCCTGATGATGAAAGATACAAGCATTTAGTTGGCAAAAAAATCAAGGTTCCATTAATGGATTTTTATGTGCCTATAATCGCTGATAGGAGAGCTGACCCTGAGAAAGGAACCGGAATGGTAATGTGCTGTACCTTCGGAGACCAAACAGATATGGAATGGTGGAAAGCGTATAACCTGCCGTTGAAGATGATAATTGGAACAGATGGGGTTATGAACGAGAAAGCAGGACCATACGCCGGATTAAAAGTTAAAGAAGCAAGGAAGAAAATAATTGAGGATTTGAAGAAAGCAGGTTTATTGGTAGGCCAGAGAAAAATAAAGCATATGGTGAATGTTCATGAGAGATGCGGCACCGAAATTGAATTCTTAGTTACAAAACAATGGTTCATAAAATACCTTGACTTGAAGGATGAGTTCTTGAAGATAGGCAACGAACTCAACTGGTATCCAGAGCATATGAAGTCAAGATTGGAGAATTGGATAAAAGGACTTCAGTGGGATTGGTGTATATCAAGGCAGAGATTTTTTGGAGTTCCCTTCCCAGTATGGTACTGTAAGAAATGCGGAGAACCTATAATCGCTGATGAATCAGAACTGCCTGTTGACCCAACAGAGCAGAAGCCGAAGATTGGAAAGTGCCCGAAGTGCGGCTCAACAGAATTCATACCAGAAAAGGATGTTCTTGATACTTGGGCGACGAGCTCATTAACACCTCAAATAGTTCTCAAATGGAAGGAAGACCCAGAGTTCTTCAACAAAATGTTCCCCATGGACCTAAGACCTCAAGGCCATGACATAATAAGCTTCTGGGCGTTCAACACGATAGTTAAATCATACTTCCACAACAAGAGCAAACCTTGGAAGGATATAATGATAAGCGGCTGGGCGTTGGACTCGCACGGCAAAAAGATGTCCAAGAGCAAGGGCAATGTGGTTGATCCGAAGGATATGATAAAAAAATACAACGCTGACTGCTTAAGATGGTGGGCTGCAAGCTCCAAGCTCGGAGAGGACCTTTGGTTTGATGAGAAAGAATTCATAAACGGCCAGAGATTCATAACAAAACTTTGGAACGCCTCAAGATTTGTTGTTATGAACCTAAAAGATTATTCTCCGGAAAAATTGACTGCAGACAAAGTTAAAAATTTGGCAGATAAGTGGATACTTCAGAGGTTGAATGAAACAGTCAAGTCAGTGACAGAAGCTTTAGAACAATATAAATACATAAGATTAAGATTAGATGCTGAAAAATTCTTCAGGCAGGACTTCTGCGACAATTATCTTGAACTTGTTAAAGACAGACTTTACAATCCAGACAAGTATAGCAGTGAAGAAGTAGCTTCTGCAAAGAGCACACTGTATCATGTTTTATTCTCGTCAGTGAAACTGCTTGCTCCAATAATCCCTCATGTGACAGAAGAGATTTATCAAGATTACTTTAAACAGTTCAACGAAGAGAAGAGCGTTCATTTAACAAAGTGGCCTGAATACAACAAGGACTTTGAATTTGGAGTCAACCTTGACAAAGCCTTGGAAGTTCTCGCTATGATAAGAAAATTCAAATCAGACAATAAGATGCCTTTGAAGTCAGAAATTAAAAAATTGGTAATAGAATCTGGCCCGGGCAAAATTACAAAAGATGAAGTAGAAGCGATAAAGCCAGCAGGGAGATTCGTTGAAGTTGAGTTTAGGAAACTGAACGCTGAGGAAGTTGGTAAAAGCTACACATCAAGCGACGGCAGTGTGAAAATCTTCTGTGAGATTTAATTAAATTATTTTTATTATTGAATTTCTTTTTCTAACTAAATATGTATCCCTAAATCTTTTAGTAGAAGGTCGTAAAGGAAAACAGTTAGTAAAAATCCGAACAGGAGCAGGATTAGATAATACTTTGATTTGTGCTTCTTGAATTTCTCACGCTCGCTGTGCTTAGCAACATCCAGAAGTTCATCACCAAAATAAATTGACATGAAAGTTCCGAGAGTTGATAGGATAATTATTAACCAAAAAGGAATTGGATTCAATAGAATGTGTTTTAACAACCTTAACAGGAGGGTCTTATTATATATTTGTGGGTTGAAGGTTAAAGCGTATATGTTGAGGACAGCTGCGAAAACAGTAACAAATACTTCAGACACGATCATTCGAACATGAATTAATAATCTTATGGGGAAATCCACCAAGGTTCCTGCATCTGCAACTGGAGTGCAGAAGACGAAAACACTCCAAGTTAATAAAGTGACCAAAAAACCATTTTTAACTCCATACTTAAATGAGATAAAAATAAAGTAAGCAATTACAATTAAAAGAACAATTAAATACCTAATAAGCACATACCTCTTAGTTTCATGTGTTAATAATTCAGAATTCTTAATTTTCTCTTTAACATTCTTAATTTTATTCATAAATTGTTGAATCAAATGTCCTTTATAAAT